>RFHM01000051.1 GCA_003696865.1 Acidobacteriota bacterium
AATGGGAATCTCAGATTGGCGTGGTGGGATGGTAAGCGCTGGCATGTTCAAATTGTGGACGCTACCGAGATGGCCGGGAACTATACGTCGCTGGCCTTTGATGCCAAAGGGAATCCGAGGATCAGTTACTTTTACGTGACCGATGCCGATTTGAGATTTGCCTGGCTTGAGCACGTGAAGTAGGATGAAATGAATGGGGATGTGAACGGGCGAGGGGAATGCTGGCTCCTCAGGATCGAAGGGAGATGCTCTTCCCGTTCGGGGCCGGCAGCCGTTCCATCTTTCATCGGGGGGAGTCGGCGGCCGGGGTGGGCCGACGATGGGGTCGGCATGGTTTCGTGACGAGTATCTCGGACAAGATCGTGCCGGGGAGAGGAGGTAACATGGTGTTTCGCCGATTATGCATCGTCAGCTTGACCCTCGCTCTGACACTGGCGGCGAGTGCCAGAGCCCAGGTCGAAAGTCGCATCCACGGGCACATCGTCGATCAAAGCGGTGCCGCTGTAGTGGGAGCGACGGTGACTCTGTTGAACATCGCCACGGGGACGGAGCGAACCACGACGTCGGATGAATCTGGGTTTTATCAGTTCGTTGGGTTATCCATTGGCATCTATCGTCTTCGCGTCCAGAAGGCGGGATTCTCGGAAATCAGTCGTAATCTGGAGATCGCCGAACTGGGCGAGTCCATGGAAGTGAATTTCGATCTCATGCCCGGCGGCATTACTGAGCAGGTGACGGTGACCGCCACGCGAGGCGAGCGGGACGTGCTCAACGTCCCCGTGCGCACACAAGCCATTACACAGACGGTGTTGGCCAGGCAGAATCCGGCGGGGACGGGCGATGCTCTGTTGAACGTTCCCAGCGTGACGCCGGTCAATAGTGGCCCGTATCTGGTGCGACCTCGATTACGCGGACTGGATTCGACGAGACTGTTGATCCTCGTCGATGGGGAGCGGTTAAATAACTCGCGCACGTCGACGGGGGCCGCCGGCGTCGAAGTGGGACTCATCGATCCCGGCATTATCGAGGCGGTGGAGGTCGTTCACGGGGCGGGTTCAGCGCTGTACGGCACTGATGCCCTCTCAGGAACGATCAACATTATCACTCAGATGCCGCGGACGGTGGATGAGGCGATTCGATTTGGAGGAGGCTTCACCGGCTATTTCAGTAGCAATGAGCCGGGACGGCGAGGCACGGCGCGCGTGGATGTCGCCGGTCGGCGATTCGCCGTACGGGTGTCAGGGATGCTGGAACGGTTCCCCAATTATTCGGCGGGCGAACCGTTCAATGAGTCCAATATTCCGATGATCGAAGCGGGGGTCATCGAACACAAGCAGTTCGGCCCGATTTCCGACGTGTTCAATGAACCGTTTGTGCGCTCGAGTTCGGAGATCCCCAATTCCCAGGAGCATGGAAATAACATCAATGTCGTGGGCCGGTACTTTTTCACCGAAAATCAGTCGCTCAAGGTGAGTTGGCTGCGCCGGCGGGCTCTGGACATCGGATTTCCTGACTTTGCTCTTCCTTATCAAATCTTCGAGACCTTCAAGCTCCCGTTGAGCAAGCTGGACAAGGCGAGCGTCCGCTATCAAATGACGGCCCTGACCACGTGGTTCAGTCGCTTGGTCATTGGAGGATACTGGCAGCATCAGGATCGGCGGCTGTTCAATGACTTTTTCGTGTTCGGGTTGAGTGAACCCGAGCCGGGGGATCCGCCATTCGCTTCCGTATCTCGCGTTGATATTCAGAGCAATACAGGGCAGAATGTGAAGACGTTTGGCTACGATGTGCAGGCCAATTTCCTGTTGGGCACGAAAAACGTCCTCACCGTGGGAAGTAGTTTGTTCCGGGATCATAATAAGGATTTTCGCGAGACGGTGGTGAGCGTCAGGCTGGTGGGGGCCATTGGGCGTCCCCCGTTGCCTCCGGATTTCTTCCCTCTTGATGCGCCCATCGTCGAAGGCGTCGTCAGTCATGACCTGCGGCTTCCCATCTCTAATTTCCAAAACTTCGCCATCTTCTTTCAGGATGAGCACGAAGTGAGCCGTTCCATTCGCCTGATTGGCAGCCTGCGCATCGATCGATTTGATATCGACGCCCGCAAGACCCCGCTCTATAATCCGCGGCCACCGGAACTGGAGAGTGCCGATCCTCCCCTCGACTTGAGCACGGTGCCACCCGTCGATGGGGTCAAGTTCAATCGATCGAGCATCACCGGAGATATCGGCGTGGTGTATCATCCGCTGGAGAGCGTCAGCCTCACCGCTCGTGTGGGAAGGAGTTTTCGTCATCCGAACTTAGCAGAGTTATTCTTTTCCGGTCCAGCCGAGGCGGGCGCGCTGGTTCCCAACATCAAGCTCAAGCCGGAGAAGGGCACGACGCTGGACGTGGGTGTGAAGGTCCGGACGACCCGGTTCAGTGGCTCGCTGAGCTATTTCCACAGTTGGTACAAGGACTTCCTGACTCGTGAACAGGTCTCTTTCTCTGCCGAGGCGGGAGGCCCTATCTTTCAAACACTCAACTTTTCTCGCGTTCGCATCAAAGGTGTAGAGGCAGATTGGGAGGTGCCCATCCAGGCGCCGAAGTCGATCTTTTCGCTGTTTGGGAATTTCAGCTATCTTTACGGCGTCGTCAAAGAAGCCATCAATCCCCTGGATCGTGAACACCCTCTGCGAGACGTTCCCGCCGGGGGCATCACACCATATAAGATTGTGGCCGGACTCCGTTGGAATGATCGTGCTAATCGCCTCTGGTGGGAGTACTCGGCTCGATCCCAGACTCACGTCCACCGTGTATCCCCGCTGTTGAGGCAGTCTCCTCTCCTGCAGGCCGCTGATCTGTGGGGCCTATTAGGGTTTACCATCCACACGGTGAGGGGAGGTATCAATCTGGTCGATCGAGATAACTCCAGGGTGAGCCTCACGTTGGCGCTGGAGAATCTGGGCAATAAATTTTACCGCGAGCAGTTTCAGTTTGCGCCAGCGCGGGGGCGAAGCTTCACCATCGGTTTGAGTTTGAAATATTTTTGAGATCGCGGTATGATGTTCTGTGAAAGCTCTCCGAGCGGACGTTGAGAATCGAGGTGGTGTCGATGCCGTTTGAGAACAAAAAAGTTCCTCTTTACTACCAACTGGAGAGTATCTTGCGGGAGAAAATAAACTCCGGCGAACTCGCCCAAGGGGAGCGTCTCCCCACCGAGGCTCAACTCAGCAAGCAGTATGGCGTCAGTCGGATCACCGTACGCCAAGCGCTGGCATCTCTGGTCGAGGAGGGATTGATCGAGCGTCGACAGGGTCTGGGCACCTTCGTCACTCAACGCAAGCCGGCTCAAGGATCCATTCGCTTGACGGGATTCATCGAGGATCTGATGGCCATGGGGATTGAGACGACGGTGAAGGTGCTGGATGTCTCGATGATCGAAGCTGCTGAACCTGAGGCCGAGCAGCTCCGCATGAAACCCGGTCAGCGGGTTTTGAGGGCGAAGAAGGTTCGTTATTTTCGGGGGACGCCTTATAGCTACGTGATCAACTACCTGCCCGAGTCCATCGGGCGTCGATTGAGCCGAGAGGATTTCGCCGAAGGGTCCCTGTTGAAGATTCTCGAGGATAAGTATCACATTCGATTGGGTGAGGCTATTCAGGTCATCTCGGCGGCGCTCGCCGATGGGTATGTCGCCAGTCTACTGGAAGTCAATATCGGCGCTCCATTGCTCTCCATCGAGCGTACCGTCTTCAGTCGTGACGGTGAACCCGTCGAATACGTCAGGACGCTCTATCGCACCGATATGTATTCCTACACGGTGCGTCTCACGCGCGGCAAGAAGGATATCGGTAACGGGTGGCTCCACAAGTGAGCACTCGATAGCCAGCGCGGCGTACATTGGGAGACGACACCTCTCGCTGGAGTGATATTTTGCGCCTCAACGCGAGAGTCGCTCATCACCTCAGAGGCCACACCGAGGGGATGAAAAGAGCTTCTTGGAGAATCTCCGCGTTCCCTGCGCCTTTGCGGTGATTTTCGAGGGAGTCCCTCATGGCTCTGGAAGCCTCATCGATGGGATGAAAAGAGCGCGTCGGTCGCCGGCCATCGGTCGTCCGTCGTCTATTTTCGTAGGAGGAAACATGGACAGAGTGTTGAAGGATAAGATCGCCCTCGTCACCGGAGCGGGGAGGGGCATCGGACGAGGCATCGCCCTGGAGTTATCCCGCCGGGGTGCTCACGTGATTGTCAATTACAATCGGAGCGCTGAAGGCGCTCAACAGGTCGTCGACGAAATCCGGTCTGCTGGAGGGGAGGCCCTGGCCATTCAAGCCGATGTCTCCCGAGCCGATCACGTCGAGAGAATGTTCTCCATGGTGAAGGAGCGATTTGGTCGCCTCGACATCCTGGTGAACAATGCTGGGCTGATCACAGTCGCTCCGCTCATGGTGATGACCGAAGAGGAGTGGTATCGCATTCTGGATGTGAACGCCAAGGCAGTCTGGTTATGTGCCCGGGCGGCGGTCCCTCTGATGAAAGATCGGGGGGGAGCGATGGTGAACATCTCGTCGGAAGTCGCTCATCGGGCGTTCCCCGGCGGATTGATCTATTCCGCTTCCAAGGCGGCGCTGGAGATGATCACCAAAGTTCTGGCTGTGGAATTGGCCCCGCTGGGCATCGTGGTCAATGGCGTCGCTCCAGGATTGACGCACACTGATATGGGCCGCCCGTTCATTGAAAATGATGAAATCCGCCAAGCCGCGCTCAATCGAACGCCCGTGGGACGACTGGGTGAGCCGGAGGATATTGCCAAAGTGGTGGCTTTCCTGGTCAGCCCCGATGCCTATTGGTTGAGAGGGCAAATCCTGATGGCCAATGGGGGTGGGAGCTTATGAGATGGTTGCCGTGAGGCTTCATCACTCGCGACCATTGTGATCACCCGAAGAGATCAGCCATAGCCTTGTAGGCCACACTAGAATGGCGTACGCAAGCCGGCAGCTTGCGTTACTTATTTTCGAGGAACGGAAAAACCATGGCTCGATTACACGAGTACCAGGGGAAGGAGTTGCTCAAGCAGCAGGGAATCCATATCCCACGAGGAGCAGTCGTTTCGACTCCCCAAGGAGCGGCGAGCGCTGCCGAGGAGATCGGACTGCCCGTCGTCATCAAGGCTCAGGTATGGACCACGGGCCGGGCAGGAATGGGCGGCATTCGCTTCGCCGATACGGCTGAAGAAGCGCGGGCGGCAGCGGCAGAGATCCTGTCCATGCAGGTTGAGAATTTCCCCGTGGAATGCGTCCTCGTGGAGGAGAAGTTGAACATCGAGCGGGAATTCTACGTAGGGCTCATCGTCGACGACGGCGCGCGCCGACCGGTCATTCTATTCAGTTCCGTGGGAGGAACGGGCGTGGAAGACGTTGCCGGCCAGCATCCAGACAAGGTGGTTCGCCAGCCCATCGATGTCGTCGAGGGGCTTCACGCCTATCAAGCGCGGAACATCGTTCGTCGGGCGGGCATTAGCGGACGGTTGCAGGTGCAATTGGCCGATGTGCTGGAAAAATTATATCTCGTCGCCCGGCGAGTGGAGGCTCGGGCGGCCGAGATCAATCCGCTGGTGTTGACGGTGGGTGGAGAGATCGTTGCCGCCGATTGTCGCATCACGGTGGACGATTATGCCGTCTATCGGCATCCAGAGCTGGGGATCGACATTGCCAGAGAGTTGAATCACCCACCCACCGAACTGGAGCGCATCGCTTATCGGGTCGAAGAGAACGACTATCGGGGAACCTTTTATTTCATTCAACTCGCTCAGGGTTTCCAGGCTGGTGAGGGGTACATTGGGTTCCACGGTGCCGGCGGTGGTGGTTCGATGATGTCTATGGATGCCGTGACCCGATGGGGATTCAAGGTGGCTAATTTTTGCGATACCAGCGGGAATCCTCCCGCATCCAAATTCTATCGCGCCGCAAAAATCATTCTCTCCCAGCCGAACATCGACGGTTATTTCGAGTCCGGATCCGGCGTGGCCAGTCAGGAGCAGTTTCACATCGCGCGGGCTTTGGTGAAGGCCTTTCGCGAAGAGAACCTGTCCATTCCCGCCGTGCTTCGACTGGGTGGAAATGGAGAAGATCTGGCGGCGCACATCATACGAGCCTACACGCGGGATCTTCCCGCTCCCGTCGAGGTTTACCAGAAGGACGATTCGGCCGACTATTGCGCTCAACGGCTGCGCCGATTGGTCGATGCCCATCAATCTCGTAGCCGAGAGCAGGACGAGGCCCGTTCGTCCCCGCCCGATGATGCTCCTCCCCAACAGCCTTATACATTTGATATCCGCACAGGTACCATCACCTTCGATCACGCTCAGTGTGTGAACTGTGAGAGTAAAATCTGTATTCAGGCCTGCGTCCCTCAGATCTTGAAATTAGAGAACGACCTCCCCGTACTGGCCATTACTCGAGAGGAAGCCCAACGAGGCGGCTGCATCGAGTGCCTGGCTTGCGAGGTGGAGTGCTGGTTTCATGGCCGTAATGGAGCCAAGATCGAGTTGCCCATTGAGGGGCTCGATGAGTACCGTCAAAAAACGAGGCGAGCCAGCGAAGCTGTAGAGAGCGTGGCCTCGGTTGAACGTTGACGGGCCGCATGTGAGCGCCATGGCCATTCTCATCGATCAAACCAAGCGCGTGCTCGTTCAGGGTATCACCGGGCGAGAAGGCTCGGTGCGAACGCGACTCATGATGGAGTACGGAACGCGCGTCGTCGCTGGATGTACTCCGGGCAAGGGGGGACGCGCCGTTCATGGTATTCCCGTCTTCGACACCGTCGCCGAGGCTCAGGAGAACGTCGGCCCAATTGACATCAGTGTCATCTTCGTCCCCGCTCCGTTAGTGAAGGAAGCAGCATTAGAGGCCATTGACGCGGGAATCAAGCTATTGGTGCTCATTCCTGACCGCGTCCCACTGTACGACGTATTGGAGATCATTCGAGCGGCAGAGAATCGCGGAGCGCAGTTCATTGGGCCGAACACGGTTGGCGTCCTCAGTCCGGGTAAGGGAGTTCTGGGGATGATGGGCGGAACGGCGGAATCGGCTCGCGCTTGGTTCAAACCGGGTCCCGTAGGCATTGTCTCTCGAAGCGGAGGAATGAGCGCGTCCACCGCCTATTACCTCGGTAAGCAGGGGATTGGAACGAGCACTATCGTCCATGTGGGCGGAGATGCCATCGTGGGCATGCCTTTGCCTGACGTGTTGAAGCTCTTTCAGGCTGATGAAGAGACGGCTGCCGTGGTCATGTTTGGGGAGATCGGGACCTCTCAAGAAGAGCGCGTTGCCGAATTGATCGAGCGAGGAGAGTTCACTAAACCGCTCATTGCTTATATTGGCGGGCGCGCCGCCAAATCGGGAACGCGCTTTTCCCACGCCGGTGCCATCGTCGAAGGGAATCGTGGAACCTATGAGGGGAAGGTGAAGCGACTCAGGGAAGCGGGCGCCTATCTGGTAGAGACCTACAATGACGTTCCCAAAGTCACCAGGGACGTCCTCGACGGAACGATCGCCCTTTGATCGAAATCAACCAGGAGCGCCGTGAGACGTCGACTCGATATCGGGGGTCGACTCCGGGATCGGTGAATCATGTCTGATTTGCGGTGGAAGACAGCCATTACGAAGGTCGAGCCCAATAAGATTTTATTACGGGGATATCGTCTCGATGAGCTCATCGGACGCATCTCCTACGGGGATGCCATTTACTTGGCGTTGAAGGGAGAGCTTCCTCCAGGCAATGAGGGAAAGGTCATCGAAGCCATCCTCGTTTCGGTGATCGATCATGGAGGATCGCCTCCTTCGACGCTGGCGGCGCGGACCATCGCGTCAACGGGGGCCGAGTTGAGCGCTGCCGTGGCGGGAGGTATCCTGGCCATCTCTCAGTATCATGGTGGGGCCATCGAGGAGTGTATGAACGTCCTCTCCGAAGGGGTCGCTTATCAACACGAGACATCGGCCGCGCTGGAAGATGCGGCCGAGTGGGTGGTCAAGCGATATCGTGATCGCGGGAAGCGCATTCATGGTTTCGGTCATCGACTGCATACTCGGGACCCTCGCACGGCCCGATTATTCGAGTTGGCGGCCACATGGGGTGTTGCTGGCCGCTTCGTGGCCATGGCGCGGGCCATCGAACGCGCGTTGAGCGAGCGGCTCCAGAGACCGATGCCCATCAATGCCGATGGCGCCATTGCCGCTCTGCTCTGTGAATTACATTTCGAACCGGCCTTGGCCGATGCGTTCTTCATGATGGCTCGGATACCGGGGCTCGTTGCGCATATTCACGAAGAAAGGAGTCGCCAGAAACCCATGCGCCGTATCCATCCGACCGATATCGAATACGATGGTCCTGAAGAGAGGCCATGGACGGGTGAAAGAGTGGAGTAGTGGACGAGATGCCCGCTACTGCACTATTTCACCTTGTTGAGGAGCGGAGAGTGATGAGAGAGCAAATCAGAAAACTCATCCCCGAGTTCGACGAAATTCAAGATCGGGAACTGCGAGAGAAAGCACTCGCTGTCTGGGAAGATGCCCTTCGAGACGGAGGATGGACGCTCGATGATTTGCTTCACATGCCGTTCACCCTGTGGGCAGATGATGTGAAGATCAATTTCATCGAGCACGTGCGCACGGTCTGTCGTATGTGTATGGCCGTCGAGAATGTCTTGCGAGAGGCCTACGGGGATCGCATGCCGATCAATCGAGATCATCTCATCGCCGGCGCGCTGTTGGCCGACGTGGGGAAACTCATCGAATATGAGAAGAGAGATGGTCAGTTCGTCCGAAGCCAAAAGGGACATTACCTGCGCCATCCATTCGTCGGCGTCGGAATGTGTTATCGTCGAGGGGTGCCCGAGGGGGTCATGCACGTCGTGGCGACCCACTCCAAAGAAGGAGATCATGTCACACGATCACCGGAATCCATCATCTTCCATCATGCCGACTTCATCGATTTCGATCTGGTGAGTAAGAAGCGACCTTTCTGATGAATCGTGTCGCGGTATGTGATGGTCCCCCTCTCGTTGTTCATGCTCGTAGCAGATGTGGAGGATGCCGATGACGAAAGCGATCTCACGACAGTGGGCTGAATATGCCGTGGCGTTACGTTACGACGATCTTCCAGCCGACGTTGTTCGACAGGCGAAACGATTTTTGCGTGACACAGTAGGGTGTGCTCTTGGTGGATATCGTGTCGAAGATTGTCGCATTGCCCATGAGGTGATCCGGGAGATGGGCGGACGGCCGGAGGCGACCATCATCGGATTTGGCGACAGGACGTCGGCGGTCAACGCCTCGTTTGTCAATAGCCTCATGGTCCGCGTCATGGATTATAATGATGTGTATTGGAAGCAGGACCCCTGCCACCCGAGCGATCTCATCCCTGCTGCCCTGGCGCTCGGGGAGCGAGAACATCGAACGGGGCGCGACCTCATTACGGCCATCGTCATCGCGTATGACCTCGAAATGCGCCTCTGCGAGGCGGCCTTCCCGGGCATTCGTGAACTGGGTTGGCATCACGCTACGCTGACGCAGTTCGCCTCTCCAGTAGTGGCGGGGAAGATGTTGGGGCTCACCGTCGAACAACTCGTCCACGCCATTGGTATCTCCGGCGCTCATAATGGAACGCTCGGTGCGGTCACGGCAGGCAAGTTGACTATGATGAAGAATACGGTCGATCCCATGGCGACACAGAGCGGCGTCGTGGCCGCCTTGTTGGCGCGGCGAGGATTTGTTGGCCCGGAAACCATTTTCGAGGGGCGAGAAGGATTGTTTGCCGAAGTAGGCCGGGAGTGGCGGCCGGAGAAGCTGACCGAAGGGCTGGGCTCTGAATTCCGCATCATGCAATGTTCGATGAAGCCTTACCCCAGCGAAGCGCTCACCCATTCGCCGATCACGGCCACGCTCCGGTTGGTCCATGATCACCGTCTCATGCCGGAGGACATTGAGGAAGTGACGATCACGAGCATCGGTCGCGCGGCGGAAATTCTCGCCGATCCATCCAAGTACGATATCACATCCAAAGAGACGGCCGATCATAGTCTCCCTTACTGTATTGCCGCCGCCATCGTCGATCGAGAGGTGACCCCCAGACAGTTTCGTCCGGACAGATTGCGTGATCCTCGAATATTGAGTCTGGTGAGCAAAGTCAAAGTGCGCGCTGATGAAGCATTCGAGCGGATGTTTCCCGAGATGCAACCGTGCCGGGTGGATATTCGAACGACGTCCGGGCAAACGTTCACCTGCCGAATCGATTATCCCAAAGGGGATCCGCGAGATCCATTGAGTGATGAGGAGCTGAAACGGAAGTTCGCCGCGCTGGCCGATGACGTCATTTCCGATGAGCGGCAACAACTCATTCACCAACTCATCGAGGATCTTGAGTCATTAGACGATATCTGTGGGTTCATGAGCCAGTTGACCGCCGATCAAAAGAGATGATTGGTGGAGTCTTCATCCCGTTCTATCTCGTGATCTGGATTCAGAACGGTGAAGGGAGGAATGCATGTCTCGATATGATCTCGTCGTCAAAAATGGGACCTTGGTAATCCCTTACATTGGCGTGATGCGTGCCGAGCTCGGCATCCGGGATGGCCGCATTGCCAGTGTGAGCGATCGTATTGCTGCCGCCGAGGGAGATGAGGTCCTCGATGCTGCGGGGAAATTCGTCTTTCCGGGAGCCGTGGATTCGCACTATCATGTAGGCATTTATCGGCCATTATCCGAGGATGCCGAGAGTGAATCGGCATCTTCAACGGTGGGCGGCGTGACCACGATCCTGAGTTACTTTCGGACTGGTCATCATTATTTGAATAAGTCGGGCCCTTACGAGCAGATCTTCCCTGAAGTCCTAGAGCTGTCCTCGGGACATTTCTACACGGACTATGGATACCATATCGCCATCATGACCGGTCAACAACTGGACGAAGTCAGCCTGCTCGTCGAACAATATGGCGTGGGTTCGTTCAAGTTCTACATGTTCTACAAGGGACTCACGTTGGCCGCCGATTCCACCCGGGGAGCAGAGTACACTATGGCCGAGAATTACGATCTCGGACACCTCTATGTATTGATGGAGCGGGTGGCCGAGGTCGCTCGAAAGCATCGTGCTGCCGGGCGGATCGCGTTGAGTCTGCATTGTGAGAATCCGGAACTCATTCGCGTCTTCATCGAAAAAGTGAAGTCCGAAGGGATGAAAGGTCTGGAAGCCTATAGTCGCGCGCGCCCTCCGCTCACCGAAAGCCTCTCCATCCGAGAAGCCGTCGTCTTGGCTGATGCCACGGGTTGTCCGATCAATCTTCTCCACTTGAGCAGTCGAGCGGCTTTACAATCGGGCATTGAAATGCGACGTCGGTATCCGCATCTAGACATCAAATTGGAGACGACGCTTCACCATCTGGCGTTGACCTATGATACAGCGGGTGGGATCAAAGGGAAGGTCAACCCACCGATTCGAACGCAACAAGATGCCGATTTTCTGTGGCAGGGAATCCTCGACGGAGAAGTCGATAGCGTGGTCAGTGATCACGCCTGTTGCTTTGAAGAGAACAAAGGCGGGGACCTCTGGACGGCGTTACCCGGATTCGGAGGATCATCGCTGCTCTATCCAGTGCTGCTGTCAGAGGGCAGCCATAAACGTGGACTCCCACTCACTCGAGTTGCCGAACTCGTGGCCGCCAATCCGGCGATCAATTTCGGCTTGTATCCGAAGAAAGGGACGCTCATGGTCGGCGCTGACGCCGATTTCGCCATCATCGATATGGAGAAGCGACAATCGGTGACGCCGGAGATCCTTCATTCGGCGCAAGACTTCACTCCTTTTGAAGGCATGGAACTCAGCGGATGGCCAGTCCATACTGTATTGCGCGGTCGGCGCGTCTTCTCCGAAGGCCACATCGTGGCCGGACCGGGAATAGGCCAGTACATCAAACGACCCATTGGATTGCACGGCGAACGAACGTCTCGGTGAACGGATGACCGAGTTGTAATCGGCGATCACATTCCTTTCGAGAGAGCGTCCGTGAGCCTCGCTTCATGGCCGGTGAAAGAAAGCCAAACGAGGTCATCCCCTTGAGTGAATTCGAAGATGCGTGGGGCCGAACCAGAGCCCATGCGAAGCCTCAAGGTGCTGTCCTCATTGTAAGTTTTTCGCTTTTTCTGCTATGAGCTGTACAGCAACGCCTCAAGCGGCTAGAATCGCAAAGGAGGATCGTCATGAATAAAAGCATGGTGAAATTCGCCTACGCGTTCAGTTTGGCATTAGTAATGGGAGGAGTCACTCTGGTTGCCGTGGGGAGACAACCCGGCACAGTCGATCAAGGGGGAAAATCACGGGTCGTTGTGCTCAGCGCGCCGGAGAACAAGGCCAGTACGCCCACCATGGCCCTTGGTCCCGATGGGAGCATCAACCTCATCTGGGTGGAGAAGCTACCCGTACAGGCTAAGATCCCGGCCGGAGAAACCCACACCCATCGCATATACACGAATCTGTATTTTGCGCGATCGACCGATGGCGGGCGCACGTTCACCAAACCCGTCCGCGTGAACAGTGTGGAGGGATCGGTTTGGGGATTCAGCACCAGTCGACCCAAAATTGTGGTCGATGAGTCGGGCATCATTCACGTGTTCTTCTCCGGTAATCGAGCCACGGCCACAGCGGCTAAGGACGCGACCGATGCCCGATACACTCGTTCCACAGATGGAGGACGCACGTTCGAGCGCGAGCGCACGCTGAACACGATCTTGAAAGAGGACCAGAGCAAAATTGTAGGTGGTGGACTGAGCGAGGCGCATTGCTTCGGAACAATGGCCGTGGGGCCAGACGGATCGGTGCATACCTTTTGGATCGATACGCGACATATGAATGCCCCAGGAGCGAATGGGTCCATTTATGGAGCCGTCTCCTGGGATCGAGGAAAGACGTTCGAACCCGATCGACTCATCAGTCGCGATACAGCCTGCCCGTGTTGCCAGTTGGATGCTGCTTTCTCGCCTCGAGGGACGTTGTTCCTCTCCATGCGACATGTTTATCCGGAGGGGTTCCGTAACAGCGTTGTGCTGAGATCGGATGATGGAGGAAAAACGTTCAGCGCACCGGTACGGTTGACTTCGAAGAAGTGGATGATCAATGGGTGCCCTTTGAAACCGGCGATCCTGGCCACTGATGGGGAGAAATGGGTCTATGCGGCTTGGTTCACGGCGGCGGAAACGCCTCCTGGCGTGTATTTCACCGTCTCTGAGGACGGCGGTAAGACGTTCGCCAAACCACGAGCCATTCATCCGGGAGCCAAGATCTCTGACCATCCACAACTCGCCGTCGGGCCAAAGGGCAGCGTTTATGTTGTGTGGGATGCCAAAGTCTCGGGTCCGCGTCGAGCGTATCTTCGCATCTCCTATGATCACGGAAAAACCTTCGGGCCTATTCGGGCGTTAGGGTCGGGAGAGACAGCGTCGATGTTCCCCACTGTCGCCGTTGCGTCCGATGGGACAGTTTTCGTCGCCTGGCAGCAGGACAACAAAATTCTGTTTCAAGCTCTGGAGCCGCTCATCGCCAAGAAGTGATCAGCGGCTCGTGAGGGGGACATCCTCCTCCACCCGATAGGGCCCGGCAGGGAACCCATTGACGAGAATGTCGGTAGGGAATATCTTCCATCCATTCTCATTGCCGAGGTAGTGATCACATGGACAGAGAGAAAAAGCATCTAACGGGTCGATGCCTCGTTGGTTGGATGATCGCGTTTTTCATCGCCATACCCGCGATGGTTGACGGTGGGGGAAGGACTCTCTCTCAGGCGGCGAGGGCTTCTCTCCCGTCGCATCTGCTCAATCCCCGGTCGGTCGAACTCATCAGCGCAGAGGAGTTGCGACAACTCCTTCACCATTATCGTGGTCGGGTCATTTTGTTGAATCTATGGGCCACGTGGTGCGTACCGTGTTTAAAGGAGTTCCCCGATCTTTCCAAATTGCAAGACCGGTATCGCGATCGGGGATTGACGATCATCGCCGTGTCGGTCGATGAACCCGATGAGTTGGAGACGAAAGTCCGACCCTATGTGCGAGATCGGGCTCCCACCTTCTCGACGTATCTGCGAAAGGAGAACGATCTGGACGCCTTCGTGAGCGTCGTCGATGAGGGATTTGCGGGCATCTTGCCTACCACCTATATCATCGATCGGACGGGGAAAATCAAGAAAAAGCTCGTTGGTCGAAAGACCTACGAGGAGCTGGAGTCGCTCATCGTGCCACTGCTTCGGTGATTCTCGCGAGAGCCGACGGGACCAGGTCTCGTTGAGGGCGACCGGTGATGGCCCTCTTGATCGACGGTCGCCCGTGCCGAGAACGGTGATGACTGAGAAGAAACAGCCACAGAAAACGAGATCTTCATCGCGTCGTGACTTTCTTCGTCTAACCGCTGGTGCCGCTGCCGCGGGATTCATTCCCGAGAGAGGGCGGGCGCTCGCGCGGAGACCCGATCAGTTCGTGTTGCGGCACGATGGGACCTATGACGTCGTTCCTTTACGCCGCGAGGAGATCACCGTCAGTGTCGTTCAGTCACGTGTCCGGGCCGTGGATGGACGAAACCCAGAGCCGGGCAAGCGGGAGAACCTCAACCACATGCTCGATCTCATCGACAAGGCTCAGTATTTCGGTGGGCGTAAGGATCTCGTCGCTTTTCACGAGTTTCCCATCACCGGTTGGGATCGTTGGACGCGGAAAGAGATTCTCAATCTCGCTCTGGAACTCCCCGGAGAAGAGACCGAGGCGATCGGAAAGAAAGCCAAGCAGTATAGCTGCTACATCACGTTTGGCACCTACGCCAAGGATAAAGACTGGCCTCGTCACATCATGAGCGTGTCGGTGATCATCGGTCCGGACGGGAAGATCGTCTCCAAGCAGTGGAAGGCTCGCAACATCCATGGCGTCTTTCCCGGCTTCGAGCTGTTCACCACAACGGTGTACGATGTTCTGGACCGATATGTCGAGATGTACGGGTGGGACGCCGTACTCCCCGTCGCCCGTACGGACATCGGGAACATCGCAGTATCCTCGGTACAGTGGGAGCCCGAACTGTATCGCGCGCTGGCCATCAAGGGCGCCGAGATCATCATCCGAACGTCGACGGGTGGATTCGGACGCGCCGATATGGTTGTGATTTGTCGGACGAACGGGGTGTATGGAATGGCCGTCAACAATGCTTTGTCGCCGGGGAACCCTCATTTCGTCGAGGATCCTGGCGGTACCGGCGGGAGCGCGATCTTCGGTCCTCGTGGCGAGATCATCGCCCAAGCCGCATCACCCCACGAGACGATCATCACAGCCCGCCTTCCTCTGGCCGCTTTCCGGAAACGCCATCGCATTCCCGATGTGCACACGGCATTGTATGCTCATGTCATGAGGCAGTATCAATCTCGTTATCCCCCCAATGCCTTTCTCGAATATCTCCCGGAGAGCCTGGAAGACGCGTTGAGGTATTTCAAGAAGAAAGCGAGATGGTGAAGCTTCCATGGCTCATCGGCTATCTTGATGAGGTGGTCGCTGATCTCGGAGGTCTCGGGCCGACGTATGAGGACAATCTCGTCCGATCTGAGCGTTGAGCAACCGATTCGATCGATGGTGCCTTTGGTGTTATTGGCCATCTCGGCGAAGTCGGCTTCTTGGGCCTTGGCGGTGATTGCTGTAGCCATGTTTGCCATCCAGGTTAAGTCGTCTTCGCTGTTCACGCTCCCTGCCGACCTGTTTGCCTCGCGGCATGTGGCAACGGTGTGGGGACTATCGGGAGCGGCGGGGAGTTTCGGGAGAATGCTGTTTCAACCTCTGGTGGGATGGTTCGTCGATCACGTATCGTACACGCCGGTCTTCGTCATCGTCTCGGTGATGCACATCCTCTCGGCGGTGATCATCATGTGGATGATTCCTCGTATCGAACCTCTATCAGCGCGATGACCTCAGCCGGAGCGATGGGCTTTCCCATCGGTGAGCCAGGCTGCGATGGGGGTGAGAAGGAGCGACTCATGACAACGCTCAAAGATATCTCCGAACGACACTTTCAAGCCGTCATGGAAAAGCGCATCGACGATATCATCGGTCGATATGCGGAATCGGAAACAACCTACGTATTCGTCGAAGGTCCTCGCTGGTCAACCGTTGGATTTGACCGCATCGCCCGCGGTTGGCGCGCCTTCGTCGATGCGCCGTTGGATATGATCTCTTGTCGTTGGGTCGAAGGACCATACAGTCAAGTCTCGGGGGATATGGGCTGGATTGCCGGTATTGTCGAGGTGAAAGTCCGGGTGAAGGGCGAGGAGCGAACCGCCCGCTTCCGGGGCACTTTCGTGCTCGCCAAGAATGAAGCGGGTGAGTGGCGCATCGTGCACGAGCATTTCTCCCAACCAGCTCCGGATCCCTATGGCATTGGTGATTGGTTGACAGAGGGGTGATTCCTTCGGGAAACGCGCTCTCTGGTGCAAGAGAGGGGACTATGAGGGAGAATGAGGCACTCGCTTTTCGAGCGCTCGCGCTTCAGATCACCTGTCATGCTGTGAATCGAGCGCGGCATCGGGAGGACGCCCGAGCGCGAATGCAAGCGACGATCGATCGATTGCGACGGCAAATGGCAGCCAGTATCGCTTGGCTGGGAAGGGACACGCGACTGGTCGTATTGCCGGAGTATTTTCTCACCGGTTTCCCCATGGGCGAGAGCATCGAGGAGTGGGCGCATAAAGCGTGCTTGAGGATCGATGGTCCAGAGTATGAACTGTTGGGCGAGATTGCTCAGGAGAACGGGATTTTCCTGGCGGGCAACGCCTATGAGCTGGACGATCATTTCCCCGACTTATATTTTCAAACGAGTTTCATCATCGACCCTGCCGGCGATGTGATTTTGCGCTATCGGCGATTGAATTCCATGTATGCGCCCACGCCCCATGACGTTTGGGATCGCTATCTGGATATTTATGGATTGGATGGCGTTTTTCCCGTGGCCTCCACCGAGATCGGCCGATTGGCCGCCGTGGCGTCCGAGGAGATCCTTTATCCGGAGGTCGCTCGATGTCTGGCGATGCGCGGGGCCGAAATTCTCGTGCATTCGACGTGCGAGGTCTCCAGCCCGCGCACCACGCCCAAGACCATCGCCAAGATAGCCCGAGCGATCGAAAATCTCGTCTATGTCATTTCGGCGAATACGGCCGGGTTGGAAGATATCGATATTCCTGGCGGGTCTTCCGATGGTGGATCGATGATCGTTGACTATCGAGGGCAGGTTCTGTCCGAAGCGGGGCCGGGCGAGAGTATCGTCGCGCATGCCGAAATCGATCTGGATGCCCTTCGACGATATCGTCGGCGTCCGGGCATGGAGAATGTGCTCTCCCGACAGCGTTTCGAGGCCTATGCCGAGAGCTACCGCCAGCATACGTTTTATCCGGCCAATACGCTCCTGGACAAAGTGCCCGAGCGTTCTCATTTCCTCCAGACGCAACAGGAAACGATTCGCCGATTAACGGAGATGGGAGTGATTTGAGCCATGGGCGAACGGATCGGCGTACGCAATCCACGAACAGGCCAACAGGATTATTGGATTACCCCTCCGGAGCGCGATGCACTCGCCGATCTGTGCGCCCGGCTCCGACGGAGACAGGTTGACTGGTGGAAAGGGGGATTAGAGCGACGGATTGAAGTGCTCCAGCAGTGGCGGGAAGCGCTCCTCATCGAGCGCGATCGCCTCGTCGCCGCGCTCGCGACGGATACGGGGCGGCGAGTGGAGTCCGATATCGAAGTCGATCTGGTCATCGGCGGTCTCCATCGATGGACGCGCGAAGCACCGACTCTGTTAGCGACAGGGGAAGAACAGCCCACCTCCCTTCCTTTCGTCCGGGTGAGGGGAGAACTGGTCCCTTATCCTCTGGTGGGCGTGATCAGTCCTTGGAATTTTCCCCTCCTCCTCTCTTTGATCGATGTCATCCCCGCCCTGTTAGCCGGATGCGCCGTGATCGTCAAGCCGAGCGAGGTGACGCCGCGATTCATTGAGCCACTCTCACGGAGTATTGAGGCGGTTCCACCGCTCGGCGATGTCCTGGCGGTCATCCCAGGGACGGGGGAGACGGGGGCTACGCTCATCGAGTTGGTCGATGCCATCTGTTTCACCGGTAGCGTCGAAACGGGACGAAAGGTGGCCGCGGCCGCCGCGCGCCATTTCATTCCCGCCTTTTTAGAACTGGGAGGGAAAGATCCGGCGATCGTATTGGCGTCGGCCAACCTGGAGCTGGCCACGGCAGCGATCTTGTGGGGCTCCATTGCCAATGTGGGTCAGTCGTGTCTCTCTATCGAGCGCATCTACGTCGCCCGATCTGTGTTCTCCGAGTTCGTCGATCGACTCGTCGCTCGAGCCAAACGAATACGATTGGCCTATCCATCCTTTGAAGATGGTGAGCTCGGCCCACTCATCGATGAACAGCAAGCGAGAATCATCCAAGCGCATCTCCAGGATGCCGTGGAGAAGGGCGCTCGAATCCATTGTGGCGGGCGCGTCGAAGAGTTGGGCGGGGGGCTCTGGTGTCGACCCACCGTGCTCACCGATGTCGACCACTCGATGAAGGTAATGACCGAAGAGACGTTTGGCCCCATCATGCCGGTAATGGCTTTCGATACTGTCGACGAAGCCATCAGCTTAGCCAACGGTACCATATATGGCTTGAGTGCGGCTGTGTTCGCCGGATCCACCGATGAGGCGCTCGCCGTGGGACAGCGCATCCAGGCGGGCGGTATCAGCATCAATGATGCCGGACTGACGGCTATTGTGCATGAGGGTGAAAAGAATGCTTTCAAGTTGTCCGGGTTGGGTGGGTCGCGCATGGGACCGGCGGCTATCCGTCGGTTCGTGCGGCGGAAATCCTTCCTGATCAAAACAAATGACCAGCCCGATCCCTGGTGGTATGATGTTATTTTTCGTAGAGAGTGACCGTTGAATCGCGTCACGCGGCGCAGGATTCTCATCTCTTCAAATCCATTCTCGAGAAAGGAGGATATGCCTATGTCGATTCGCGAACAAATGCCTGTGCTCGCCCGGCACGAAGGTGACTGGGTGGGAACGTATATTTATGTTGATGCCGAGGGTCGTATCATTGACAAGCACGCTTCTCATTTGACCTGTCAGTTCACCGAAGACGACGCGACGCCGTATTATCAGATCAATCGGTATACGTGGGACGATGGTCGGAAAGAAGAACATCACTTCCCGGCGACGGTGGAGGATGGGAAGCTGCTGTTCGATACGGAGCGGATCAAGGGCTATGCCTGGGAAGTCGATGACAAGACGATCGTGCTCACCTGGAGTTATAAGAACGAGCCCAACAAGTACTTGTATGAGATGATTCAGATCAGCCCATGCGGGAATCACCGGGCGCGAACCTGGCACTGGTTCGATGAGAATGGCGAGTTGTATAAGCGGACGTTAATCAAAGAAGAGCGCGTTCGCCAATAACCGTCTGTCTCAGACCGAGCCACGGGCAGGTGCGGATCGCTCAACCCGGCAAATACGGCATCGGCCTTATCCCGAAAGGGTCGTCCATGGCTTGGCAAGCCGCACCGAGAATGAAAAGAGCCCGTTGGAGGATCTTTGCGCCTCGGCGGTGGATTTTCGATGGAGCACCATGGATAATCTCTGCTCACTAGGCCCTCGCCTCACCGCGATAGGGGGGTGGGATTTTCGGTCTAGTGAGAGCGGTATTTGAGCCGTACAATCCGGTGGATCGAGGGGGCGCTTGCAAAGCTCGCGCTTCTTGTCCACGCCGTTAGGCGTCGGTCGATAGACATCTACAGCAAGGAGAACTTGTATGGAACGCTTCAAACTTTTTTCCGTTATCCTGACAGCCATGCTTGTGATGAGCAGTCAGGTGTTCACACAAGATACTGATGTTCAATCTGGGGATTTCCAGGATGCCTATTTTCAATTTGGAAATCTCAACGAGGGTGCCGTTAACGTTGGTTCATCGTGGACCAAACTAAATACAGGAACACATTCATTTACAAAAAATCGAAACGACACGGCGATTGAGGTGCATGTCAACTCCAGGTTCGGCGTTGGTTCCCTCAATGCTAATGGTGTCTTGTTTCAGGTGAGGATTGATGATGTACATACCCCCGACTATGAGAATCAAGGATCGATCCTCAGGGGATCTATTCTGGCCAACAATATTACGGAGTTCCTATCCATTTTTGCTGTTTTTCAAAATATACCCGCCGGTTCTCACACGGTGAGTATATGGGCGCGAGCGGCGCCATCGGGTTCGGCTCATGATGTACTTGTTGACCCTGGCGATTGGAGAGGCAAAATAATTGTTAAAGTGCCTGACGACCTTACCAGGTGAGTCTGCATCGCCGCCATAGGGCGAGCGAACGGAAGGCTTGGTTGATCCGTTTCTTGGCGAGCGAGAGGAGCTGGGGCAGTTGGCTGGAAATCAAACCACCGGTAAGGAGGATGTCGTGAGACCATCGGCCGAATCGTCGTCGTTGGTTGCCAACACTGGAAGGGAATCCCGCTTGTTTTACGGTTGGTATATTGCCCTGGCCGCGGTGACCATTTATTTCATGACTAATGGAGCAACGATCTCCGTTCCGCCAGTCTTCTATCCAAAATTCATCGAAGAATTCCAGGCGACCGAGGCGGCAGTTTCGCTCTGTGGAGCGATCACCATGCTGTTGGCCGGATTGCTCGCTCCCTTTGGAGGGGCCTTGATCGACCGGTTTGGCGTACGTCGCCTCATGCGATCGGGCATTCTTCTGTTGGCGGCCAGCGTCACCGCCTACCCTTTGGTCACGGCGGTCTGGCAGCTATATATCCTGCACGCCTTATTTGCCGTCGGGCTCATCCTCTGTGGGCTGTTGATCAATGTGGTTCTCTTATCGAATTGGTTCGTGGTCCGGCGGGGGGCGGTGATTGGATTGCTGGTGGCCGGATCGAGCCTGGCTGGCGCCACACTGCCCAATGTCGTCGCTCCCATCATCGCCCATCCCGATTTTGGGTGGCGCTGGGGTTATGGGGTCATAGCTGCTCTCGTGTGGCTCGTGGCTGTACCGTTGACCTTCTTCGTCATCAAAGAGCATCCCCGCGAAGTGGGTCAGTATCCCGATGGAAAAGCCCCGGCCACACCAAATGAGATGCCGAACCCCGGCGTCTCCCACGTTCTCCCGGGAGTGCCATTCCGCCAGGCTGTGCGCACCGGCGTGTTGTGGTTTCTGGCATTGGGATCGGCGTTCATCTGGTTCGCGATTCTGGCCGTTCAGAATCAATTGGTCATTTATCTGAAGCAAGATCTGGGGCTCTCTCAGGAACTCTCAGCATTTTATCTCAGTCTGATCTTCATGTTCAGCATCGCCGGGAAATTTGGCTTCGGCTACTTGAGCGACCGGATGAGCAAGCGAACGGTGATGATCTTCACGACGGGGTTGCTCTTTATTGGGAGCCTGCTCCTGCTGGATTTCCGCCCCGGTGCTGGTTCGTTGCCTCTCAGTCTGGTGAGCAGTCAACGTCAGTTGGGCGCGTTTGCCGTGCTGTTCGGATTAGGATATGGGGGAACATTCAGCATGATCCAACTGATGGTCGCCGAGTGCTTCGGCCCCAGAGAACTCGGTCGCATCCTGGGCATCGTCACCTTGATCGACACGCTGGGTGCGTTTGCCGGGATCACGATCACCGGTTATCTCCGCACGACCACGGGGAGTTACTTTACTCCCTTCCTCATGGTGGTTCTCGTTTCCCTGCTCGGTCTCATCAATGTGTGGTTTGTGCGTCCTCTCCCCTATGCACAGCGAGTCGTCGTCGCTGATGCCGGTGGTTCGGAGCCCTAATGTGGTGGAGGGAAGTAGCTGAGATCGGGTCGCGGTGTCCCATCGTATGATTCGCGCTTCCGCAAGCACCAATGCCATCGTTGGACGAGCCGATTGGCCTCCTCTCGCCCCAGCGCTCGAGTTAACAACTCGCTGAGGTTATTTGTGCGATAATAATACTCGATCCACGCTGATGGATCTCCTCATCGCCAGAGAGTGGAAGTCGCTGTTCCGTATTCCTCGCCTGCGGATGGCCTATCGAGTTTAAACTCCCCTCCGGCCTTTCTTCCGGCTATTATTACCGTGCGACATGATGTTCGGCGACCTGAAAAACTTTGGCGACATCGTCCGGCGACACGCTGAGTA
>RFHM01000349.1 GCA_003696865.1 Acidobacteriota bacterium
ATCGATGCGCGATTGTCATCCATGGTCGTGTAAAAAAAGGTAAAGTCCGTTCTTGAGATCATGGACGTTTGGAGCCGCATGGGGGAGATGATAGTGGCAAGAGCAATGGGTATACGTTCCCAATCAAATGGAAGCACAAGATATCACGCCGCCGCCACGCGCCTCGCAGGTCGCCTTACCGATGCATCGTCGTAATCCGTTGGATTGGTTACTGGCGGCGCTGGCTATCGTCAAGCTCGCTCCCCCCTTGGTCCCGGCGATTCATTTTCGGAGAGGTTCAGGAGTGGTCTGGGGAAAAGTGCAGGTGCCTGACGACGACGGGTCGAGCCCGGTAACAACCCATCGCCGTCAGGCGTGAAAAAATCAATGGCCGATGTCTCGCCTCTGGTCATCCATTTTTTGTTTTACCTGCATCCGCCATTGGATATTGCAAGCCTCGTGCCAAACGGGGGGCGCGACGGTCGAGAGAGGAAGAGATCGACTCTATCTCATTGATGGACAATACCCTCTGTCCGGACCCATGGCGTGCGCCCGGACTCCTCCAGCGGATGGAGATGCGTCGAGCGGGAGCGACAAGTAAAGCTTGTTTCAGAGAGAGACCCGCTCCGGGGTGAGAGCGAAGTAAAGGCCCGTGGCGGTAAGTGGGAACGCGAAAAGGATGTTATGCGAGTGGAGACGGTTTCGAACCCCGTCCCCAGGCGGCGACAGGGAGGGCGTTCGCCAGGGGATGACGAGCCCACCTCCACGGGTCGTCGTATCGCTTGAGGGGTCGGTTGAGAACTCGTCCGAGAGCCTCCCCCCACCAGGGAAGCTCCGCCGCTCGATCGGCGAGGAGACGTCACGCTGATGCGGCCATCATGTTTCTGGTCCATACAATGACGAAGAGGGCCGAGGCTCGCACCCTGAAGATCTGCTCAAGGTGCGAGCCTCATGGTGAGTGGGGGCCTGAGGGGTCTCATGAGGAACTGAGGAGGGTCGGGAGCTTATGTGGGAATGTGGACATGAGTCCAGAAAGCCGTTGGCTCCATATGAAAACAGCTCGCTCACTCTCTCTTTTCCATCCTTGATGTCTCTGTTGAGCTCGCCGTATATGTTTGTGCTCGCCCTGTCTCATACCATTGATCCTTGCGCCAACAAGAGTGCAATTGGCGTGCCACACCGATCACTCCACTGACGAAGTGGCCGGCTTGCTACGTAACATGCTCCACTTGAAAGAGATTATCGACGTCATCGGCGACACCAAACGGCCATTCCCTCCCGTCTCTCCTGAACGACATCGTGGGCGGTGACGATCTCATCGCCGTCCGAGGCCGGCTCTGATGGCCCAGGGGGAGCGGCTAATTTCCCGTTTGACAGGGAGATGTCGTGTGATCGCTGGAGAAGGGCTCTGTTTCTCCTCAGCGACAGTCGAGTGCACGTCCTCTCTGTGGGAAGCCCTCGGCGAACTCCTGCGATTACCTCCGCTCGTTGCTCGGTGTGGGCCATCGGGCGGATGACGCTCCGTTGCACGTCTCATGGCGCTGGCCTATACTTCTCTAACCATAAAAACAGCCTGTGATGCGCGATGAGAACGCTTATGGACAGCCAATCGCACGATGAGCGACCGCCCCTGTTTCGTTCCTGGGGGCGACTCTACGCCGCCGTGTTGATTTTCCTTCTCCTGGTGATCGTGCTCCTTTACCTGTTCACCATCGCATTCGACGAGGTGTCGGCATGAGGGTGCTCGACTGGATCGTCTTCGTCGCTTACCTGGGCTATGTCGTCTACCTGGGCGCTCGCAAGGGGAAGGGCAGTCGAGATACGCGCGATTACTTCCTCGCCAATCGTACGCTTCCCTGGTGGGCTATCGGGCTTTCGGTCATGGCCACGCAGGCCAGTGCCATCACGTTCATCGGCACGACCGGTCAGGCTTATGTCGATGGGATGCGCTTTGTGCAATTCTACTTTGGATTGCCCGTGGCCATGGTCATTCTCTGCGCCACGCTCGTGCCCTTCTTCTATCGCGCCAACGTCTATACGGCGTACGAGTATCTGGAGCGGCGATTCGATGCCCGAACGCGGCTGCTGGCCAGCTTGCTCTTTCTCGTCTCGCGCGGCCTGGCGCTCGGCGTGGTCATCTATGCGCCTTCGGTGGTCCTCTCGCTCATCCTCGGGTGGGATATCAAACTGACCATCCTGGTGATGGCGGTGACGGCGACGACGTATACCGTTCTGGGAGGCATCCGAGCGGTCATCTGGACCGATGTGCAGCAAATGCTGTTGATCTTCGTCGGCATGATTCTCTGTCTCTTCATCATGATCGGGGAGCTGCCGAGCGATGTGACGGTGATCGATGCCTTATATCTGGCGGGTACCACCGGACGGTTGCGGGCGATTGATTTCTCCATGGACGTGCACAGTGAATTCACCTTCTGGTCCGGTCTCGTTGCCGGTTCCTTCCTCATGCTGTCATATTTCGGCTGCGATCAGAGTCAGGTGCAACGGTATCTGACCGGCCGCTCGCTCCGGGAGAGTCGCCTCTCGCTCATCTTCAATGCGTTTCTCAAAGTTCCCATGCAGTTTTTCATTCTGTTGATCGGCATCATGCTGTTCGTCTTCTATCATTTCGAGAAGCCTCCCCTGGCGTTTGACCGTCAGGGCGTTCAATACATCCAGACGAGCGCGTACCGTCGACAATATGATACCTTGCGCGCCGAATATGATCGGCTGTTCGAAGCGCGCCAACGGGCGGCGCGCGCCTTCATTGCCGCTCGACGCGAGGGTGATCGTGAGCGGCTGGCCGAGGCCACGGCTGCCTATCGGGCGATGAACGCTCGCCTGGAGGACATTCGACGTCGAAGTGCGCGGCTCATCAGTCAAGCGAGTGGAAAGGCCTATAACGATACCAACTACATTTTCCCCACCTTCGTCATCCAATACATTCCCTTGGGCCTGGTCGGATTGATCATCTCGGCCATTTTCGCCGCCGCCATGTCCAGCATTGATTCGGAGTTGAACTCTCTCTCCACGGCCACGGTCATCGATGTCTATCGCCGTCACCTCAAACCCCATGCTGACGAGCATCACTATCTGCTCGTCTCGCGCATCGCGACGGCGCTCTGGGGGGTGATCGCCTCTCTGTTCGCCCTCTACGCCGGTGCGCTCGGCTCGGTCATCGTCGCCGTCAATAAGATCGGTTCCTATTTTTATGGCTCATTGCTCGGCGTGTTCGTTTTGGCCATCGGAGTGAAGCGCGCTACCGGTCGCGGCGCGTTCTGGGGATTGCTGGCGGGCATGGCATCGGTTTATCTGGCCAGCCGCCTGACGGAGATCGCCTTCCTCTGGTTCAATATCCTGGGATGTGGCGTCGTCGTGTTCGTCGGATATCTGCTGAGCTTGAAGCGGTGAGTCGCGTGGCAAGAGAGCGGATGCATCGAGGGCTTCTGGCGATCACCTCGGGCGAGGCCTGAGCGGATCAAAGATCGCGCTGAGTGGCGCTGATGAAGCATTCTTCAGTAGCCAGGAGCGTGGCTTCCTCCATTTTTGTTTCTCGCTCTCCACTCGGCGCAAACATGCCATTCACGGTTTGTTCCTGGTCACCGGCAGACTGATCAAGTTGGCGAACAGGCGATACGCGCCCGGAACGCCGGCCGGAAGTTGCCTGAACCAGGCATAGGCTGTGTAGACGTAGAGCCCCTTACCATATTCGGCCTCCAACCAGCCACCGAGCTTGGGAGCTTCCCCAGGGTCATGACCCGAGAGGAGCGGCCGGTAATGCGGGTCCCAATCGCTCCAGAAATACAGACCGCGCTCCTGAACCCAGCCTTGGAAATCGGCAGCGGTGATCTTATTCGGTCGATTAAACACTGGATGATCGGGGATCAGAATCTCCACCGGCGATTCCTCCACGGTGATGCGCTCATTGCCTCTCATGCTCGCCGGATAGGGCGCGTAGTCGGCTGGATTCCAACTTCGTGCCGTGTTGTACTGAACGATGAACACGCCACCATTCTTGACATATTCCAGGAGTCGCTGATTGTGCGTCTTCAGGTCGTCGCGAAACACATAAGCTCGCACGCCGGCGATGATGCAATCGAATCGACTCAGGTCGCCGAAAGCGAGATCGTCTTCGTCGAGCAACTCGACGTGAACGCCGAGCTGCTTCAATGCCTCGGGGATTTCATCTTGTGTACCCAGGATGTAACCCACGTTCAGATGGGGAGCCACTTTCACGTCGAATAACTCCACGCGGCTCTCGGCGGGGTGATAGAGATGGCGCGTCCAGATGCCCGGATAGGAGATGATCTGGTACCAGGACGTGTACGCCCGACCATCGAGGCGAGCCACGGCGCGAACGCGCTGCTGTTGACTCTTCAGCCCGCCGGGAATAGTGACGCGGAAGGCGAGCGTGGCGATCTCCGATTTGCGCGCGCAATGGAATGAAGCCACCGACGGCGTCACGCGCCAACCCGTGGGGACATCGAGTTCGACGGTGCCTTCGACGGGGCCGGGCACATTGCTGAGAATCGTGACGCGAAACTCGTGCACCTGGCGTGCGGGCGAGAGAGGGGCGATGGCGATTCGGGGCTCGAGTTTGACTGACAAAGCAGGTACGACCTGCACGTCGCGAAATTCGGCGCCTCTCAGGCGATCGCGATGAACGGCGCGCGCCGGTTCGGTGATCTCAAAATCGACGCCAAACGCCCGGCAGATGACCCGCGCGACGACTTCAGGGGGAGCGAAAGGCAACGTGTGATAGGCTTCGGAGCGGAGTTCGTAGCGGTTCTCTCGTCGGGATCGGCGAAACCAGTATGGTTGCGTGAACGGCGCATCATCGGCTACACGTACGGAAAAATGCATCACCATGTGATCGCCACCCTTCAGTCGAGACGCCGTGCCCGAAGAGCGATTCACCGTCCAGTGGGGCGGGACCACAAGATGTATGTCCTCGAGATCGATGGCAACGGATCCCCGATTGTAGACGCCGACGGTGACATCGAACGTTTGACCGGGAATGACGGTTTCATCCTCGGCACGCACGTCCAGTTCGACGTTGAGCGCTCTTTGTGCCGCGTCGAGAAAATCGCGTTCCTTGTGGCGGAGCAGGAAGAGGAGTTCATATCGCGCGTCGTCGCTCAACGGACTGACTTTCACGCTGTGGATGAGCTGCCGTAATCGATCCAATCCCGCCAGGATGGATGGCGCTACCGCCTCGGGATGATGGGGATCGAACGCCGTCAGTGCCGCTTCCACATTGTGCTGGATCTCGGCCAGCGCCGCGCGCAATGGAGGCCAGCGGACCGCTTCCTCGCCGGCTCGCACGGCCATGCCCGTAATGCTGGTGTCGATCCCATCGAACAGGCTCGATTCGCGAGCGGATACGGGAATGACGTGATCGACGATGCTCAGCGTCGCTTTCACCGATCCCTTCCGGGGGAGGATCGCGCCCAGTCCTTGCGACCGATGCTGGCGATGACCGGCCATACCGATCTCGTGATAGGAACGACCGAGGATGGGATCCAATCGACCAACGTCAATCATCACATTCCATGGCTCGGTCGAGCGACCGAAGAAACGAAAATTGTCCTGATAGAGTTTCTTCGCCTGCCAGGGGCGCAAACCGGCTGCCAGTTGCTCAGGGAACCGATGGGGATCGGCGGCCGCACGGTAGGCCCGACGCGTCAAAATCCCCGCCGCCTGATGATGACCGTGTCGGTCGCGCGGCGTACCGTAGAATCGCGAGATGATGATGTCCGGACGCTCCTGACGAATGACGCGGACGAAGTCGGCCAGAATCTCCTCCTCGCCCCATTTGGCCAACGTCTCTTCGGCGGTTTTCGAATAGCCAAATTCATACGCCCGCGTGAATCGTTGCTCGACGCCCGTGTAGGCGTCGGCAGCCAGCAATTCGCCGGTGCGGAGCAAGCCCATGGCTTCGTCCTTCTCCGGCCCGATGAGATTCTGACCTCCCTCGCCGCGCGTGGCCGTCAAAAGGATAGTGCGCGCGTGAGCGCCTCGGCTCAAATAGGTCAACAGGCTACTGTCTTCATCGTCCGGGTGCGCCGTGGTATAGAGGACGCTGGCCACGACCGGAAGTCGCTCCAACGCCTGCAGGAGTCCGACGATTCCGCGGTCGAGATCCAGCGTCGTCGATGCCGAACGGAAAGGGAGGGAGAGCAACAGCCAGCAGAGGCACAATCCCACCACCCACCGTGCTCTTCGATCTCCGGCCCGAACAACCCTTTGATGTCGTCGTCTATTGCCTTGTCGTCTCATGTGAAATGCGCTCATGGGTGCTTTTCTCGCTCTTGATTCTAAGCCCAGCAGGAGCCATGTCAAGCGCCAGTGGTGGGGGCGGGTGTCAAAATTTGTAAATGCCCGAAGGGGACTGGACGTCGGCCTTGAAAGTGTCGTATGGTCCATTACCGTTTTCGGATCATGGGGCGTCGGAATCTGTTCTACTTGTTTGGTGCCACCTTCTTTTCGTACACCACATTGTGCATGCTCATCCCCACGTTCCCCGCTTACGTCCTGGATCTGGGCGGCAACCCGGCGCAGATTGGGATGACCTGGGGAGCGTTCACGGCGGGCATTTTGACGTTTCGCCCCATCGTTGGTCGATGGACGGACCGGAAAGGTCGTCGTTGGGTCGCCATTCTGGGCACGTTCATCTTTTTCCTGGCGCCGCTCCTTTACGCCGCGTTCCCATCGATTTCGGCGCTCTATCTCATTCGTTTTTTTCACGGCATCGGATCGGCGGCATTCACCACCGCTTCGGTCACGCTGGTCACCGACTGCACGACGGTGGAGAATCGGGGACACACGCTCGGATTGATGGGAGCGGCGAACAATCTCGGCTTCGCCATCGGTCCCTGGCTGGGAAGTCAATTGGTGAGTGCGGGGAGTTACCAGACGATGTTTGTGACCGCCGCCGGATTAGCGCTGGTCAGCTTACTCGCTGCGTGGCCGATCCGCGAACTCGTCCGTCCCGCATCGTCTCACAGAGCGGTCAGCTATCCGCGTGCTGTGCTCCGTCGGAGCGTGCTCTTTCCCTCGTCGCTGTTGCTGGTGGCGGCCATCATTCATACCAGCATCATGACCTTCCTGCCCGTCTTTTTGGATGAGCGAGCGCTCATCCGCTCCGGACCGTATTTTCTCACGCTGGGATTGACGATGCTGGTGGTGAGGGTCTTCGCTGGACCGCTGTTGAACGCGCGCGCTCACCGACTGGTCATTGCGTTGTCCCTACTGGGGATGATAGCCGCTCTTCTGATCATCGTGCGCACGGGTGATCCCCGATGGTTGCTCGTGACGGCCGCCTTATATGGTGTGGGATTCGCCACCATTCGACCGGTGCTCACCGCCTTCCTGGCGCGCCACACGCCGGTCGATCGGCGAGGGACGGTCTTCTCGTTTTACGAAGGCTCCTACGATCTGGGAATGTCTCTCTCCGGCGTGTTGTTGGGATTAGTGGCCAATAGCTTTGATCTCGTCGTCATGTTCTATGTCGTCATGGCCATCGGGTTCATCGGCCAACTCATCTCCCTTGGATTGACCGATGAGAGTATTCGGGAGCCCGTCGAGCCGGCCATCATCCTGCAAGAAGAACAGAGCATGCGTCAGTAGACGACACTGCCAAGGAATGACGAGCGCCGATCGACCTTCACACGATCAGCTCGGGCGCCATGACCCATACGACCGTCCACGACGTTCCCTCGCGCTCCAGGCAGACCATGCCGCCGGCGGCGAAGTGAACCAGTGGACGGTCGGGATCCTCGATGAGTAACGCGCTGGCCAGGCGCGCGAGGAACGGCAGATGTCCGACCAGCATGAGCGAACGCGTCTCGTGATGAATGGCCTCGGCCGTAGGGCGCACGTCGTCATTGGGTGCCAGTCCGGGCACGGCGATCGTTCCTTCGGGCGGCGAGAGGCGGTCGGCCAGAATCTCGGCCGTTTGTTGAGCGCGACGCTTGCCACTATGCCAGATGTGATCCACATGAAGACCAACGCGAGCCGCCCAATCGGCCATCCGCTGGATGTCTTTCTGGCCCCGTTCGGTCAACGAGCGCTCGGGATCCTCCTGGGCTGATTTCGCTTCGCCATGGCGAACGAGATACAGTCTCATAGGCTCTCCTCAGCGAGAATCATACATCTGGTTCATCGACCGGTCAATCGGTCTCTGGAGGTGAGATCGCCCTTTGGAGGCCGTGAAAATAGTGATCCCATTTCCTGGCGTGTGTCCTGAGCGGTTTCATGGTGCCCCTTCAGAGTAATCGGCGTGCGATTGGCGCGTCTCCCCATTGCCCATAACCGGTGTCCAGGAGCCGGGTGGATGGGAATCAGGGTACGGGCGGCGCGCTTCCCATGAGCCGTTTTCTTTTGTCGCTAGCTTGTCAACGCGGTATGAGCTATCCTTGCGTTCCTCACGGAGGTGAATAAGGAGATCGGCGAATGGATTGGAAAGTCTTGCTCTCCACATTCGGACTCATATTCATGGCCGAGATGGGCGACAAAACGCAACTGGTGGCCATCACCATGGTGGCCAAGACCAAAGCGCCCTGGGCCGTCTTCATTGGCGCCTCGCTGGCCATGACCGTCGTCTCGTTCATCGGCGTGTTCGCCGGGATGATTCTCCTGCGGTATGTTCCAACCGAAGCGTTGGAGAAAGCGGCGGCCATTGCGTTCATCCTCATCGGCGTCTTGATGTTGTGGGGGAAATGGTGAAGTCTCGACGGTGCCCCACGATGAGGTGAGGAGTGCAACGCTCCGTCCGGTGCCGCATTCTCGCGGTTGAAACCCTTTGGCTTTCGGGCCGGTCGAGCGTCTCGGCGTCAAATTCTCTTATATTCTCCTCGTCGCCAGCGCTGGAGATCGGTCGCGTATCGGCGGGAGAATCGCGATTCGCTCGGGCCGCCGGGAAGATTGGTCCATGATTCGTCGATGCTCAGATCGGTCACGAAGTGATAACAGGGGCCGAAACTCGTCGTTCGCCCGGCATATCGGAGTTTCGAGCCTTGATGGACGGTGGCCCGCCCGCCGGGCAGGGGGTGAGGGCCGATGTCGAATCCGAGAAACCGCGGCAATCGTCCACCGAAGAAGATGTTCTGAAAGACGATGGCATTCGCCCCACCCCAGGGTTCGATCGGCTGGTTGAGGCCCGCGCGCACACCTTCAGCCAGAATCTCATCGCGGCGTTCGGCGGGAAGCCAGAGAGAATCCTCTCGGCACAACACATCATCGAAGAAACCGAACAACAGGACGAGGAGTGGCGTTTCATCGATCAAGTACTGCATCCACGCTCGTCCCAGTCCCCCCTCGCCGAATACCTCAATGAGCACCGCCCGGTAAATATGCTCAAAGAGGGTGGCTGCTTTGGACTCCGGCGCGTACCTCAGATCCCAGGATTCCAGCATCTCCCGCTCCGGCCCCGGCGGCACATAAGGCAACAGGAGCGGCAACAACCGTCGCGCCTGGAGCGAGAGCACATCGTATTGAAAGGCTTGGACCTCGTTGAGCGTGAGCGAAGGTCTGGAGTTGAGCAGCTCCTCGATGCGGTCGCGTCGGTATCTGGGTTGTGGGATGGTGGCCAACCGCGGTCCGTCCGGATGCTGACGGCCTTCATTGGCCGTGACGATGAATCCTTCCTCGGGATCGAGCAGAGAAGGAATCTCCCGGACCGGATCGAGCCACCCTCGCCAGTCGTTGGCCGCTTCCCATCCGGCCACCGGCGCCAATCCGCTCCACCCATCGCGCCGTCGGGGCACGCGGCCGATCAGTTGATAGCCGATATGACCTTCCCGGTCGGCCAACACCATGTGGAGGGTGGGAATGTCTGCTGACCGCATTACGCCCAGTGCTTCGGAGACCGTTCGGCAGTGAATCAACTCGGCGAACGCTTTGATCGTTCCCAATCCTCCATCGTCGAAGCCACACCACTTCCAACAGAGATAGTCACCTTCTTCGGTGGGATCGCCCTCCAGGATGCCGTGGTCGTTCTCGTAGACGATGAATTCGGCCATGGGATGCTTCTTGCGGAAGATCCGTTCCAGGCGTTGGCGGAATGGAATCCACTTATCCTCGCGCCAATAGTAACCACGGCGACAGCGCTCCACGAAGAAGTCCGACGTATCGGCGCAGCTATAGGTGATGCCCCAAGCCAGGAAGGGCGTGCGGCCGATGACGATACCCGGCGTGCCCGGCGTGGTGGCCCCGTGAACCCAGTGGTCATCGACCTGAAGATGCACTTCGTACATGATCGCCGGCAGGCGATTCACTTCCAGATGGGGATCATTGCACAGGATGGGCATGCCGGTGTGCGTCTTGGTGCCGGAGACGACCCAGTTATTACTGGCCGCCAGATGAGAGATGCCGATTGTCGGCTGCGTCGCGCCGGGAAACAGTGGCGGCGTCGTCCGCACGTTTCGGATCAAAGCGACGTCCAGATGATCGAGTGCCGGAAATAATTCCCGTAATTTATCTTCGTCGGCGCCTCGACGGACGGCCTCGATGATGAACAGTTCGCCCATCCGCTGCGCTTCGGCCAGGCCTGAGAAGGCGAGCAGTTTGATGAGCAGGAGTACATCGTGAGATTGAAAGGGTTCGGGACGATATCCCCTGAGTCGCAATACCCACGGCGGGCGCGCTGCCCAGGCCGCACTCACACCCTGACAATAGGCCTCGATCTGGAGTCGCGTCCGCGCGTCGAGCGCATCAATATGCGCTTGGGCGTCGTGCGCCAGTCCCAGTCGTCGGAAGTACACGTCGAGATCAAAGAGTTCCGGCTCGTCGGCGAACTTCTCGCAGAGGCGACCTTGACCGAGAAGGCGCATCAGTCCTATCTGCCCACCTCGATCGCGCCCGTGTAGCCAGCCGAGCGCATAGAAGGCATCTTCCCACGTACGGGCTTCGATGTGAGGGACGCCCTCGGCAGTCCGCCGAATGGTCACCGAGTCGTGAAGTCCTCTCAAGCGTTTCGCGCTCATGGTTCCAGCTCCGTTCTTCTCATGCCGCTACCATCGGCGCGCGCCTGAGGCGGGAACCCTGATCACCCATCGCCGAATTCGCCCGGACGTCTCAAGGTCGCCTCATGGACCGGCGATACGCACGTCATCGATATACCAATTATCATCCGGCTCATCGACGTCGGCTCGGAATCGAATGCGGAACTCATCGTGGAAAGCGTCCGGTTGACCCGTGAAACGACGTTCGAGCGTGATGGAGTGAGCGGTGAACCTCTCCTGATCAACGCCATCGGATATGATTTCGGCGATCGGTTTCCACTCCAGGTTCTTCGACCAGTACTCGACGATGAGGCGTTCGCCAGCTTCCACTCCTCGATGCTGGGTGAAGAAAGAGATAGTCACCTGCCTCAGGCCGCGCAGGTGAATGAAATTGCTGCGGACTTCATCATCCCGATATGGTTCGGGTCCCGAAGCGTTGAGGTTCAACGCATTGGGCTCGCTGGGTTCATTGACGGCGCTCTGGCTGATACGGGCGCCGTTATTGAATGTCCAGCGGTTGGGATCGAGAGTGGAGGCGGAAAAATCATCGAACACTGGTGGATTCAGTGGCTCGGGGAGATCGGTCAAGCAGGGGCGCGTATCCCTGGTCTCGGAGATGGCTTCTACAGCGCGCGCACCAAAATTGGAGCAGTCTCCCGAACAGCGACCGATGACCGAACACATGATGCCACAGTCAGCATCGCCATCACAATGAACGGCTCCCCAGCTATGTCCCAGCTCGTGGGCGGTGAGACAGGCGCGACGAATGAGATCCGAGACGAACACCGACTGCGACAACCCGTACGCCTGGCTTCGAATGCAGATGGTCCTCAGCAGCGCGATGCCAATGATGTTGCCGCGAAGGTTCTTCCCCGTCATGAGGTGGGTGACATCGCGACGGATGTGTCGAAGATGATGATTCCATTCCTGACGCACCTGTCCGAGCAGCTCGGCAGCATCGGTCGATGAATAGGGGTCGGGTTCGGCGGCGCGAAGGACGATGGCCGTGATCTCGTAAGTGATGTCCAGTTGCCGTTCATAGATGGCCTCCACTGTGTTCATCACCGTTTCGATATCCGTGACGGCCCGCTGCGCACTGCCGATGTTCCTGTTCCGCACGAACTCTACATCGGCATCGATGGCGATTTCGGTCACTTTGACGTGAGTGGTCGTCGCTTTGGCCGAGGCCGAGGGGGCGCTTGGAGGAGGGAGGAGCGTCTCGTCCGTCCCGCAGTAGTACTCCTCTGTCGGCAGCCAGTCCTCGGCGCGATAGATGAAATGCATCTCTGGAGCTGCGCCGGGCTGGATGGAACGCACAGGTTGAATGCCCCACAAGGTATCGTCCGGCAAAACGAGCGCGGCCGACATCTCTCCATCGATGATGGAGGCGGCGACGCGGCTATGAGCGAGCCCGTCCACGACGCCACGGTAGGTACGAACCGGTGGCGGCTCAACTTCGCGCAACTGACCATCCGGGCCCTGAACGAGTAGCTTGAAATCCTCTGCCCGAAGCGAATGAGGCCATAATGTCATCGTATAGACCGTGCCGGCCAGCGAGACGGTGGTTCTCAGCACGCCCTCGGCCGGTGATTGGAAGTCGATCTTTTGAAGCTGGAAATCAATGAGGTTGGGAATGTTGACCTCGATTTGACTCGATCCGACTCGATGTTCGCGTTCACTGTGACCTGGGGTGCTGGCGGCACTCATCCAACAGAGAGCCAGAAAGAGGAGACGACATCCCCATTTCGTGATCATCTTCATGCGCGCACTCCTTATCCAAAATTATTCAACCGGCTCACCCATGCGTTGCCGCGGCGAGCCGCTGTATGCTCCGGGCTGATTCGACGTATATGCCGGTTGACGTTGGGAACCCGTTGATCTGAACGGCCCACGATCCGACATAAGGCTCATTGAGTCTATAATGGCGGGCGGAGGAAGTCAATGACCGGTGGAGGCGCTCGGTGCGCCATGGGGAGCCCGCCGTGACGGCGATGGACCATCTCACGGCGAGCCTGTGGTCGGGGAACGTATCGCTTCTTCGAGGCGGAGAGGAAGACGCCACCGCCGTATCCATTTGGAGACGTTCTTCCCGGCCGGCGTCACCCCTCCAGCAGCAAGGCCTCTGGAGCTTCGACGAGTTCCTTGATGCGGACCAGAAATTGCACCGCCTCGCGTCCATCGACGATGCGGTGATCATAGCTGAGAGCCACGTACATCATGGGACGGATGACCACTTCGTGATTGATGACCACGGGGCGCTCTTCGACCTTATGCAATCCCAGGATACCCACCTGAGGAGGATTGAGGATGGGCGTGCTGAGCAAGGAGCCAAATACACCCCCATTGGTTACGGTGAACGTTCCGCCGCGCAGATCTTCCAGAGTCAACGTTCCCTCCTCGGCCTTCCGGGCGAATTCTTTGATCGCCTTCTCGATGTCGGCGAAAGACATGCGATCGGCATCCCGCAGAACGGGCACGACTAATCCTGCGGAGGCGCCGACGGCGACGCCGATGTCATAGTAGTACTTGAGAACGATTTCGTCGCCCTGGATTTCGGCATTGAGTTGTGGAAATTCCTTCAATGCGGCAATCGATGCTTTGACGAAGAACGAAGTGATCCCCAGGCTCACGCCGTGCCTTTGCTTGAAAGCTTCCTTATATCGCTGGCGCAGTTGCATCACGGCGCTCATGTCCACTTCGTTGAAGGTGGTGAGCATGGCCGCCGTGCGCTGCGCTTCCACCAACCGTCGCGCAATCGTTTGACGGCGACGAGACATACGGATGCGTTCCTCTCGGCGCGCGCGGTCCGTCGGCGTGGGCGCGGGCACTTCTTCTGGTCGCGGTCGGCCGGCGACTGGCGTGGGCTGTGGCGGCGCGGCCTCGACGCGCTGTTGTTGGAGATAGCTCTGCACGTCTTCTCGCGTGATCTGGCCGCTCGGGCCGCTCCCGGGCACGCTCTCCAGGTCCACGGCGTGCTCTCGGGCCATTCGACGCGCCGATGGCGTTGCTCGGACGCTCGGTCTGGCGGGCGCTTCCCGGACGGCCGCCGTCGCCGCCGGTTCGGGCACTTCCGGTGGGGGTTCGTGAACGCCTTCCGCCGTTTTTTCCTCGGATTTCTCGGTGACCGCGACGGCTTCCTCCGCTTCTTCTACAATGCCGAGCACGTCGCCCACCTTCACGTTCTCGCCCTCCTGGCGTTCAATCCGGCTCAATATGCC
>RFHM01000350.1 GCA_003696865.1 Acidobacteriota bacterium
CAAATAAAGATCGGCCGAATACTCAACCAACTCGGGATGATCAACGACGAAGATCTTCGAGGCTCCACACACTGAGACCTGCCGGCTCAAGGCGCGAGCCTGGGGAGCGACCACACTAACGGCCCACTGCCCCTTCAATTGTGAGGCCAATCTCTTGGCGGCGCCCATTACTTCCCTCTCTATGCGACCCACCGTACCCGTTAACGGTACGAGGATAGCCAGTACATTTTGCATATGAGCCACGATCTCCTTTCATCTCGAATTACAAGACGCGCCTTTCTCTGAGCTTGTCGAGTAATCGAATCGCCTTCTCTCTCCCCACCTCCCCTTCAATGAAGGAGCACCTCTTGTTCACTTCTGGGATATACATATCTCGGAGATGAAGCGCCACACGGGCATCAATGACGGTGGAGGGATCGATTCCCAATTCCCCGATCTTCCGTACCGGTATCTCCTTACGAAAGGCCATCATAGTATCTCTCACCTTGGGGATACGAGGAACATTCGTCTCATCGTTGGTCACTGTTGCAACGGCTGGCCTTTGGCATTTGACTATCTCCCATCCATCATCGGTCTGCCGACGCATGATGAACTGACCGCCATCGAAGTCGATGCGAGAGACAAAATTGACGCAGGGCCAGCCGAATTCCTCGGCGAGGAAAGATCCCACCTGCCCACCGTGCCAATCCCCAGCTTCTCGACCACACAGAACCAAATCAACGGGACCTAATGTGCGGATGGCCGCCGCTAGGATTCTGGCCGTGGCAAATGTATCTAATTCTGGCCATCCCTCACTGTCGATGAGAATCGCTTGGTCAGCACGCAGAGAGAGCGCTTTCCGCAATATATCAATCGCCGAAGATGTGCCCATGGATATGGCCGTGATGCGAATATCACCGCCCGCTCGCTCGCGCATTTGAAGAGCAGTTTCCAACGCATTCTCATCAAAAATGTTCATGACCAGATTAGCGTTATTCTGGATGATTCGCTTGTTTTCTCGATCGATGCGAAAATCCGTCAGCGGTATTTCCGGATCGATGATCTGCTTTAAGCAAACAACGACATGCATACGTCTCTCCATTTTCCATCTAATCGAATACGAGAAGCGAAAGGACAGCGTCGATATCCATAATAGTTCCGTTCCGGCGAGTCGTCGCAACGTTAAGCACAGGAGGCACCGTGTGAACTCAACGACCAAAAATCATCATCCATCCCCTGAGCTGTTGATTTCTCGTCTCCTCTTTCCAAGGCTCGACATTAACGCTCGATTCGGAACGACTCAAAGCGACCACTCATCGTCCTAGTATGACGACACACGCCACCGAGCCTGGTCCGCCGAGATTGTGAACCAGCCCCAATTCAGGATTGGGGACTTGTCTCGGTCCTGCCTGGCCACGAAGCTGAGTGACAATTTCATAGATCATCCGCACGCCACTCGCCCCGACGGGATGCCCAAAAGACTTGAGCCCACCACTGGGATTCACCGGCAAATCTCCCCCCAATGCGCTCCGACCTTCCTCGATGAAGTAGCGGCCCTCCCCCTTCTTACAGAAACCAAGGTCCTCATAATTGGTGATTTCAGTCCAGGTGAAGCAGTCATGTACCTCTGCGAGATCTATCTCCTGTCTTGGATTTTTGATGCCGGCCATCTCATAGGCCTGCTGAGCCGCCAGTTTCGTCGATCGAAAGCCGATGTAATCGAACGTCGGATCAAAGTATGGTTTCCCCGTCATGACCGCTAAGCCAATGCCCTTCACCAAGACCGGATCATCACGAAATGATCGAGCCCGGTCAGCTCGACAGAGGATGGCCGCTGCCGCTCCGTCGGTCGTGGGACAGCAATCGTACAATCCAAAGGGATAAGCGATGATCGGTGCGTTGAGGACTTGTTCTTCGGTCACCTCCCTCTGGAAGTGCGCCTTCGGATTCAATGCGCCATTATGATGATTCTTCACGGCCACCTTAGCTAACACATGGCGATCTATATCAAACTCATGGAAGTATCGATTCGCCGCTAAGGCGAATACCCCGGGGGCCGTAGAGCCAGCATCAAGATAAGGATGAACTCCTTCTCGCCGGAGGCCGCGCACGGGACGATCTTTCAGCTTTTCAGCTCCGATCACGAGCACGATCTCATAGAGACCGGCAACTATAGCCAAGCAGGCATTGCGGAAGGCATCCGTTCCCGTAGCACAGAAATTTTCCACTCGTGTGATGGGTTTACCATATAGTCGCAGAGCATCAGCCAATGTAATACTTGCTTTCCCTCCCCCAAACCCGGGAGAGAACGTGCCGAGCCAGGCGGCTTCTATGAGATCAGGCTCAATGCCCGCATCCTCATAAGCCATCTCAGCAGCTTCTACCATTAGGTCCTGCAGGCTGTGATCGTATAGATCGCCAAACTTCGTACATCCGACTCCCACGATGGCCACTTTATCCTTTAGACTCTCGACCATTTATCTCTCCTCCGGACGACATTTCCAATAATAGTGGTGTAGCCCTCCCCCTTCTTTAAGACGTCTCAAGGTCAACTCGACGGGCATTCCAATCCTGATCGATTCAGGCTCAATATCCGTCATCTGCAAATATAACCGCCCCCCATCGTCCAAATCAACGACCGCCATCACCGTTGGCGGTATGGGAGAGGGTGTGAGAGTATCTGTCGTAAAGGTAAACACCCGTCCCCGTCGCCCAAGTCGAACATCTCTGAGACTCTCTGTACTTCGGCAAGCGATACAGACACGCGTCATCGGGAATTGCCGCGTGCCACACTCCTCGCACTGCGTGCCGTAGAGTCGAATATTCTGCCTCTCCTCTCTCTCATATAGGATATTGGAAATCTCTAAATTGTCTTCGTGATGGCGAAAGAATTCTCTCGCCTTGCGAAACAATTCATAAGACTTGAAGCGAATCGCCCAGCTCAATTGTTCTTCGATGGGGTGATCAACCTGGAATTGGTCGATGTGGTCGGTCACCTCAAAGAGAAGGGCATCAGCGCCATCCCCGTATCCCACTAGCAGGAGTTTATCATTGGGGTGCGCCTCTTCAAGAGCGGCACTCAACAAAAGCAGCGACATAGAGCTGCCGGTCACACCTATATGCTCAAAGAATGTCCGCTGAACCTGCTCTGGCCGGAATCCCACCCGCGCCGACAGCTTCACATGAGATCCCTGATCGATGGGTGGCAAGATGAGTTTGTTGATCTCTTCGGGGCGAAGTCCCACCTTCTCCAAAAGCCTGGAGAGGGCCTTAGTCACCGCTTCCTCGTATCCCCGCCGGAAAGTGAACTTGGATGCAAACGATGTCACTCGTTCGTCCCTATCCCGTCTGACGATGTCTAAAAAATCATCATAAACGGTAGCCCGCCCTAGATACCGAGCAATGACCGGATCGTGGCCGATGACAATGGCCGCTCCTGCATCTCCAAAAATTTGTTCCTCCACGGATTCCGGCGGTGCATCTCTCACATCAGCGGCAGCAACAATAATGTTCGTCAGATCTGAGGCGGCCACCCTATCAAGGGCACAACCGAGAGCAATGGTTCCCGAGCGCACGGACCCGCCAAAATCGGCCACGGTGACTTCCTCATCAAGATCACAGGCAGCCGCAATTAAGCCGGCATTCAGTTTCTCCCAGTAGGGAGCCGTAGTGGAGGCAAAATAGAGGCCATGACAAGAAGATACATGCCTCAGTCCCCATTGGACGGCATGTGTCGCGAGCGTGAGCGAATCCTCATCAAAATTCACCGCGGTCCGTTCCCCCGGGAGCGCTCGCCTACCAAAAGCGGAGGCGATCATTTCTCGGCCGATCCGGTGACGAGGAATATATACAGCGTGCGCCGTAATGCCAATCATACTTTGCTCTTCCCCATCTAAGATATCAATGTCGCAAGGAGATGCCCCTTATCTATCCGTGTTCGCAATAGCTTCAATTCTTCCTCCGTGGGCAAGGGGGTGGTTTCGATCTGCTCTGGAATGACGAGTTCAAATCCTGTATTCTTTTGCACCTCCTCAGCGCTCACCCCAGGATGAACCGATTTAAGGCGCATGCGCTTGGAAACGGGATCAAAATCCAACACCGCCAAATTCGTCACGACTAAAAAAGGTCCCGTGTCTTCATCGAGATCAAACCGCCGACGACTCTGTGGTCCATCAAGGTAGCCCACGCCAGAGACGAAATCCACTCGTTCCACAAATGTCTGGCGAGTGTGATGGCGGAAGAAAGCCACCACCTTTTTCACACACGGCGCGAATTCCAATCCTGCGCTGCCTGGTCCCCTGAGCTTAGGCGATGACCGATCTCCCACATACGCCAAGTTTACGTTTCCATATTGATCTATTTGTAATCCGCTCACAAACATGACATCAAATGATCCATTCAATTCTAAATCGAACAAATGTTCTAACTCCATAACGGCTTCTGCACTGGGAATCGTTTCCGGTGAATTGACAGACAGCGGCAGGACGGTCCATTGTGAATTCAATGCCACTGTTCCTCCCACCGTGAAGGAAAGATTAGGAGCATGCGTCAATTGAGCTAGTCGAACGCCGGCGGCGACTTCCCAGCAACCCGTTCCGACACCTACGGTATCTCCATCTTCAAGGATGTGAGAGAGTACCGTGACAATCACCTCGGCGACTGACGGTGGAGAAGTCAACTCAACCTCTCTGACACGGAGCGGCTCGGGCTTTTTCAGACCGCCCACCTTGCTCAGATATTCCTCCGGTTCGCACACTGAGAAAACGAACCGATCGAGGTAGGCCCGAAATCCCTCTTCGGTCTTGGAAGATTTCAGATAGGAGCGGATATGTGACCGGTCAACCTCATAGAATGGCAGGCTAGACGTTGGGTGGGCGCCACCGTGGATGGGAACGACTTGATCAACCATCATCGCCGGAATAGTTGTTGCCCGGGGTTCAGAACGAACCATTTCATGAGGAATCAACTCATCACAACTCGCAATCACACGGCGACCGGCGCGGACCAATAGGGCATCTAAGAAGCCAGATCCCATATACCGGAGGTTCCCAAACGGATCACTTTGTTGCGCATGCAACAACACCCAATCGGGGTTAATGGCTGGCACGCATACGACGACCTCTCCAGTAAATGGGTTTATAGTCGTACGATACTCACCCGTCACACGAGCCATATCGGCCGCGGCGAAACATCTGGGCAAAGCATAAAAAGGAGATCCGGAGGCCCCGGCTTTTAATCCAAAGGCGAGGAATGCCTCCCCAATCTCCATTACGTCCAACGATCCCTTCTCGACGGCTCGACGGAAATTGACGGCCAATCCCATCTCTTCCAGCGTCACAAAAGGAGAGATCAGGCGGCGCACGCATCCCGCGCCAATGAGCATATCCACTGGAAGGCCAGCCACCGGTGCGGTGACGAGAACGAGGTTTCGCTTTCGCTGACGAATCATCTCCCGCACCAACGCCATGGGCGCGTTAAAATAAGATAATCCACCAATAGCCACGCAACTGCCATCTTCAATGGGTCTGATGGCCTCTTCCAACGATGTGATTTTGTCTTTCCGCCTCATTGTTGGTGAACCTACTCGGGATGATATTCAATGAGTTTTGTCTTATGCCGAGTCCGCTCAAATGTCCCTTCCGGAACCATGTCCACTTTCGGCCGGACGCGCAATCGTCGGTGGAGAGCCTCAATAAGATCTTGCCTGAGCATTTCCACGGCGTCCTTTTCGAGGCCGGATCGGTATTCCACCCGAAGCTTGAGAGGAGGGGAGACGCGCGGCCCAGGTTCATTTAGAACGATGCGGAGTTCGCCCGTCGTGCGTGGAGCGAAGGATTCAATGACGTTCTTTACTGCTGCCGGATAGACTTTCACACCTTTGACAATCAATAGATCGTCTATGCGCCCCAAAACCTTGATGCGCGGCCCAGGTTGACCACACATACAGGGTTCGGTGAAGATTTGATAAATATCTCCAACAGAATACCTCACCGGTGGCTGCGCCTCCCATTCCAGAGATGTTTTCACTCGCTCACCAATGGCCCCATCGACTAAAGGTATGGGCGCTTTCGTCTCGGGATCGACCAAGTCATAAGAGATGGAGAAATCATCTCCAAGAACGTGCATTCCTTGGTATTCAGGGGCGTCGCATGAGATATTCAAAATGCCGTGGGCACCACCCAACATGTCATAGAGGCGCGCTCCATAAGACTCCTCTATCTTTCGGCGAAGTTCTGGCAACCCCGCCCCAGGCTCCCCAGCACAACAGATGATCTCAATACCGAGATCTCCGACATCCTTGCCCAGAATCTTGGGAGCGACGTCGATGAGATACTCTGCATAAGACGGTGTACAAAGGAGCGCTCGGGGACGCGTCCACCAGATGAGTTTCAATAGGCGCTCGCTCCCAGCCTCGGCTCCACAGGGAATGACGCGCACTCCCATGGACTCCAATGCCCGCACAATGGGCACCCCAGCCAGGAACATACTGAGCCCAAATGCTTGCATCACCGTATCTCCAGGACGTATCCCGGCGCGCCAGAATCCTCGCGCCCACAGACGATTGGTGACCTCCACATCATGACGGGTAAAGGCATAGAACGTCGGTTCTCCTG
>RFHM01000052.1 GCA_003696865.1 Acidobacteriota bacterium
GCCCCTTCCGGACTCCTATTGAGGAGCCGCGGAATAGAGCCCACAGCGATGGCCGATCATCGAAGGCGGACAATGATCCGACCATGACGAGCACGATGTGCGTCTCAGATTGGTGGCGGTTCGTTCTCTTTGAGGATGGTTCGCCGGCGAACGAACTCGCCACTCCAGACGAAGATCTACTCTTCGATCTTTTTCGTCGTACACTCGACGGCACATCTCTCTTCGGAGGCGTTGACCGATGAAAAAAATGATCTTCGCTGCAACCGTTCCGCTCATTCTCTTCGTGGCGATTCAAAACTTCGGTAGGGCGACTCGCTGCTCATCAGGGAGCCGTCAGATCGATCGTGATCCGGTACGTTTCGGCGTGGTGCAACTCGGCGAGGATAATACGACCATTTACTGCGATCGCCTCGAAGGACTCGGTGCTGGTGCCACCTGGATGAAGGTGCCTTGGAAGTTCATCCAGCCGGCGCAGAATCAGTGGAATTTCGATCTCCTCGACGAGCTCGTCGATGAGGCAGAATCCTGCGGCATTGAGCTGGCCATCAAACTCCGCACCGGTCAAGGACATTGGGGAGTGAGACCAGGAGGGAATGGCAAGGGATCGCGCCCGCCGCGCAACTTGGACGACTATGCGCAATGGGTGTTCACCGTGGTCAGTCGCTATCGTGGGCGCGTGCGGGCCTATGCCCTGGAAAATGAGGTCAGTGCCTCGTCATTCTGGGCGGGCAGCTACGACGATTACGAGCCTCTGTGGCGGGTGGGACATGAGGCCATCAAAGCGGCCGATCCCGACGCCGTGGTCGTCGATTTCGGCATGCCGAGCCCGAGTTACGGCATCGCCATCGCTCGTTGGCGATACGACCACGGCGATGTGAGTGGAGCCATCGACTGGCTCAATCGTTACTTCGCGCATCGCACATCCGTTCGCATCGAGACGGAGCAGGAGCTCCGCCGTATTCTTTTCGCGCCCGAAGCCGAGCGCACCTATGACATCATGATGCGCCATTTTCAAAATCCGGCGCTATACGATGCGTACCAACTCCACTTTTATGAACCCTGGGATCTCCTGCCCGAGGTCTTCCGATGGATTCGCGCTCGCATGGCCGAGCATGGAGAGATCAAGCCCATCGAGGTGTGGGAGATCGGATACGCCTTCGTCGACGATCGGCATTATGATGAGGAAATCCATGGGCGCGATACGGTGAAGTTGCTGGTCACGGCGCTCGGAGAAGGCGCGCGAAACGTCTTTTACTTGCCGTTCACCAGCGCCCGCGCCCGCCAGGGGCGAGTGGAAACGGTCCGCGGATTAGTCGATGCCGACGGGCATCGGCGTCCCGCCTACTTCAGTTATCAGAAGACGGCGGCGGCGCTGGAAGGATTCGCCTCTGCTCGGCGAATCAGTGGAGGGCCGGAGGAGTGGGCTTATCAGTTCGATGATGTGCTCGTGCGCTGGACGCGCGATGGAGAAGCCGTTTTTGAGCGAACTCCATGAACGCTCGGCCTCCGAGACGGAGATGCGGCGTCATCGCCGACCACGCGTCGTGGTCCCGTGGGCGCTTGATGCATCGAGATGGGAAGAGAGGGTGGGTTGGGCCCGGACTGGGCCCAACCCACCGGAGGGTTGGGAAAGGGGCTTTTAGAATTCGACTCGGGCTCCGAACTGGATTCGCCGAGGATCGTTCCGCTGCGAAGTGATCACGCCGAATGTGCTCAGATTCTGGAGGTCCAGGCTCGGATCCGCAAAGACGACGTGATTGAACATGTTGAAGAACTCGAACGAGAATCCAAAACGAACGTCCTCCGTGATGTTGGTGAATTTTCCAATGGCGAAATCCAGATTCCAACTCGCCAGCCCGCTGAAGACGCCGCGTCCATGGCGGGTGTCTTGACTGAGCAAGATGGGCCGGAAGCTATTGGCCACTGCTTCCGGATTGGAGAAGAGGTTGAGACCGGAACCGCCTCGGCTGGGATCACCGCTGGTTCCTACGCCATTCGATCCTTTCACTCCGGAGTTCACTCCTTCGCTGTCCACCGGTCGGAGAGGAATAGCTCCGGAGTTCACGGCGAAAACCAGTCCTCCCCCGAATGCCTGATCAGTCTGCGTCACCTGCAGCGGGAATCCACTCCGCGCCTGGAAGATGCCGGAAATCCACCATCCGCCAATCACCTTGTTCACCCAATTGCCCGTGGACAGTCGTCCTCGACCGAATGGCAGATCGTAGACCCAGTTGGCATTGAAGACGTGACGAAGATCGAAGTTCGATCGGCCGTAATCGAAGTTGGGGAAGAAGCTGGTGGAGAACTCGCCGGCGAAGTTCTGGATCAGTCCGGCTTGATCGAGCGACTTGGCCAGCGTGTAGTTGAGATCGAAGACCAAGCCGTGGGAGTATCGCTTCCGCAGTGTCACCACCATACCATTGTAGTTGGATCGACCGCCGTTGGCCCGGATGAAGATGTCGATCACCTGCTGATTCATGAACGGTCCCGCGCCCGCCACGAAATCCAAGAAGAACTGCCAGAGTGAGTTTTGAGCGCCTTCGATGAAGTTCGCCGCTCGACGGGTCGCGACCATGACGGTGCCTCCCTCCCCGATCAGATTCTCGAACCAGGGTTGGGGCGTTACGTTGTTGGGATCGACGCCAGCGCGCAACTCCGTGGCTACGGCGTCAAACGCCTGAGCGTAGGTCTGTCCGGACGCTGGATCCGCGAAGAAGAAGGGAATGGAGTTGAGATTGTAATTCTGATAGAGATTCCGCGCAAAGCGCCCGATGTACCCAATTTCGAATAGCATGTCCCACGGGAGTTCGCGCTGAATAGTGAAGTCTACAACGTGGTTATAGGGGACGGTCAAATTGGGACTGATGGCAAAGTGGAATAATTCACCGAGATTGCTCGGAGGAATGATCGGAGCTGTCTCATCACTGATGCTGGGAACGGGGATGGGACCGTCAACGAGCGCGCGGAAGGGATCACCGGCCGGATTAGTCGGACCGTTGATGGCGGCGATAGACGTGAAGCCAAGTCCGAGTGTGGGAATCGTGATCGTGGTGACGGTATTGGTGCGGTCATAGAGAAGAGCATATCCACCGCGGAACACCGTCTTCTTCTCTCCGAATAGCTTTCGGAAAAAGCCCTTTTCGAATGAGGGATTCCAGGCCAGCGAAATACGCGGAGAGACGTTGTTCTTGTCGGTCTCGAACACCCTCCCCGCCGTCGTGAAGTTGACCGGTTGGAATCCAATAGGAGGATTGAATACCTCGCCTTTCTCGGCGGCGATGCGCTTTTGTTTGAGATACTCTAAGGGATCGAGAGGTTGGACGGTATCGGCGAAGACCGTCACGATTTGCTTCCCGTCCTTTTCCCTGGGCGGCGTTTGCCAACGATACATGACGCCGGCCGTGACCGTCAGCGTGGAAGTGAGCCGCCAGGTATCTTGCACGTAGAACTCCGGCGCCCAGAGGGTCGAATTGGTGAACAAGCCGGTGCCCGGTGGGAGCGCTTTCAGATTGCCATCGCGAACGCCGAGGAACGAAGAATTATCCACGATCCCGAGCAATGCGGCATAAAAGCGATCGTAATTCCTCACATCCTGTGGTTGGATGAAATCCGGTCGCTGATCGTCGGGAATGGAGACATTGCTCCCGGCTCCGACGAGGGCCACGGGAACGGTGAGGCCACCAATGACTTTGTCATTGCGGAATGCCCTCACGTTGATCCGGCGGATGTTGAATCCCGTTTGCACCGTGTGGTCGCCTCGAATCCAGGTGAAGTTATCGATGAATTGATACACGTTGATCGTCCGCGCTTGCGAGCGCGCGCGCTGAGCATCAACATCGATGGGCTCGTCAAATCCCACGAAATTAATCGGCAAGTTGAAATTCCCCAACGGGAACGGATCTGTGCGCTTGAAGTTGAGGCGATCATGGAGCCAACCAAACCGAAATTCGTTCGACGCTGTGGGCGTAATCTGGCCGAGGACTGCCGCCGTGAGGTTTCGCGGGCGCGATTCCGTCGCCGCTACCGCTTTTCTCTCCATCACGCTCACCTGTCGAGCGTCACCTCTGACATCCCGCTGGTAAGTGAACACACCGTTGAATGTCCACCGGCCGTCTCGGGTGAGGTTTTGATCGAATCGGGTGACGAAATAGTCGTCCCGGCGACCAATAGGTGCAGTGAAACGAAATCCGGCCGTATTCAGTCCATCACCGACGGTGAAGTCGTTTGGTTGAGGATAAAACTGCATGAGTTGCAAAATATCCGGGTTTGGACCGATACCGCGCGGATCGAAGTCTGTGGGATCGATCTCTTGAATAGCGCCATCGGCATCACGAAATCGCAAGATACCTCGACGCATCGATTCGGTGGGAACAATGCGAACGACGTTGCTGCTTTGCGGAAAGCGTCGCCCTTCGTAGTTGGTGAAGAAGAAGAGACGGTTCTTTATAATCGGGCCGCCCACCGAAAAGCCGAACCGGTTATCGATCAAGAAGGGACGGTCCACACCCACGCGATTGTTCTCCCAGCTATTGGCGTTGAGATTATCGTTCTGGTGCCACCAGTAGACAGAACCGTGAAAATCATTCGAGCCGCTCTTGGTCACCAATGCCACCTGGGCGCCAGAGGCCCGCCCGAACGAGGCATTGGGATTAGCGACCGTCACACGAAATTCCTCAATAGCTTCCGTCCGAACGGGAACGACCGTGCGGAAATCCTGCCCGATGACGTTATCCGAGACGTCCAATCCGTTGAGTGTGAATACGGACC
>RFHM01000351.1 GCA_003696865.1 Acidobacteriota bacterium
AAGAAGCTATTTTCCCGTCGTCGATGTGGCACCTGTGCACCATGGGTGACTCCTGTGAAAATACATTTCGCACAGATTCACTGATTAACCGACTTTTTCAGTGAATCCGTTCATCTGTGCTTCGGCATGATCCCGGGCGCCCACATCGCGCTGAGCGATCTTTCGGAAATATTCTTCGACGCGCTCCAGGAACATGTGGCGACTGGTGAGTTGAGGAAGATGGCCTCGAAACGTCGTCGAGTGAGGCAATCCTTTCAGATAAGCCATCAATTGGCGACGGAACACGCGAAGGGCAATCTCTTCACCCGTATAGGCAGCGAGCAGATCGAAGTGTCGTCGTATCATCGTCAGTCGCTCATCCAGCGAAGGATGCGGCGATGGGAGGGCGGCCAGCACGTTCGGTGAGGAATGGGTCCGGCGCACTTCCTCGATCACGCATTGACGGAAAATCCAGGGATTACCGATGGCGCCACGGCCGATCATCACGGCGTCACAGCCGGTGGCGGCGAGCATATCGAAGGCATCGGCCGCCGTGAAAACGTCGCCGTTTCCGATCACCGGGATGCGCACGGCGTGCTTCACACAGGCGATGAGGTCCAGGTTGGCCTGACCATCGTACATCTGACGGCGAGTGCGCGGATGCAGCATGATGGCGTCCACGCCCTCGTCTTCACAGAGGCGCGCGATCTCCACAGCGTTAATGCTCTGCTCGTCCCAGCCGGCGCGCATCTTCACGGTGAGCGGAATACGAAGCCGCGGACGGAGTGCGCGCAGGATGCGCCGGAGCAGGCGCGGATTGCGCAGGAGTGCCGAGCCGCTCCCTCCTTTGATGATCTTCTTGACCGGACAACCGCAATTCAGGTTGATCATGGTGGCCCCATAATCCTGGATCATCTCGGCGGCGCGGCGCATCACCTCGGGATCGGTGCCGCTGATCTGAACCATGATGGGATGTTCGTCGGGCAGGAACTCCATCATCTGCAAACTCCGTTCGCCTCCCACGGCCAGCGCCACGCTGCTCAGCATCTCCGTAGATACCAGGGAGGCTCCCTGCTCGCGAGCCAGAAGGCGGTAGGGGAGATTGGTCACATTGCACATGGGAGCCAGCAGGTAGCGATTGGGAATCTCCACATCGGCGATGCGGAAAGAGACGAGCGGCAATCGTCGCCACCAGCGACTTCGAGCGTTCACATCGATATCGGCAAAAGCGGTGGGATCGGCCGCATGGCTCACCGCTCGTTCCCTCTTCGGCCTCGGAGACGGAGGGGAGAGGGAATACGAAGTCCTGTGACGCACATGAGATAGGCTCGATGACGGCACGATGATCTCTGCTCGACCTCGTTGTCCCATTCGACGAAGCAGCAAAGAATAGTGGCGAGGGGAAATCGGTGTCAATGCTTCGCCCGTCGGGGCGGGACGCAACGAAAGAGTTCCAAGCTCGCGCTCCGTGACGCCGGCCGCCTCCCGAGAGGACGCGGTCGTCGATGAGGGTGGACCGGTTCTCGATCTGTTTTTGTGTTCCCGCGCTCGTCTTGACAATGAACCGCGATTTCGATACTTTATTTGTTTCTTATGGGAGAGCGAGGGCCGACAACTCGATGCATTGATCTCACCCGCTGTCGTCTCCGCTGTTGTCGAATGCGCCCATACATGTGGGCGAGGGCGGCGGGATGTGAGGTGAGGCCCTCGAGATCGTTGCTCACGTAGCAGTCATCATAACCGAGCTGACATCTCAACCCGCTGCCTTCCCCGAGGGGCAGCGGGTTTTTTCTTCATGGACGGCCTGATGACTTGGTTGAGCGTGGACAGTCTCGACGGCATATCAACCGGTCGCCGGACGGCCACCGAGCGGTCGTTGAGGATGTCCACGGCATTGGCTGCTCGCAGCCAGTGATCAAAACTTTGAGCGAAGGAGGTGAACGAATATGTGTTTCGTATCAGAAGGAGGAACGACAGCGGCCACACAAGAAGCGACGCGACCTCGCGTCGAGCTGAATGGGCCCGCCCCGGATTTCGAAGCCACCACCACCCACGGCGTCATTCGCCTCTCCGAGTGGGAGAAGGACAAGTGGGTGATCCTCTTCTCTCATCCGGCGGATTTCACGCCCGTCTGTACGACGGAATTCGTGGAGTTCGCCAAGCGCTACGACGAGTTTCAGAAACGAGGGGTGGCTCTGCTCGGCTGCTCGGTCGATAGCGTGTACAGCCACATCGCCTGGATTCGCAACATCGAAGAGAAGTTCGGCGTGAAGGTGAAGTTCCCGGTCATCGCTGACCTGGACCAGAAAGTCTCGCAGCTCTATGGGATGATTCATACGCCCAGTGCCAGCACGGTGACCGTGCGGTGCGTCTATTTCATCGATCCCAACCGTATCGTGCGAGCGATGATTTACTATCCGCTCAACGTGGGCCGTAACTTCGACGAGATCTTGCGCGTCGTCGATGCGCTCCAGACGGTGGACAAGGAGGGCGTCGCCTGCCCGGCCAACTGGACGCCCGGACAGGACGTCATCGTCCCGCCACCGACGACGCAGCAGGATGCCGAAGCGCGCGCGCAGAATAAGGAATACGACGTCATCGACTGGTACATCTCCAAAAAGAAAGTCAGCTAGTGGGTGGTGATGTCTGACGCCGCTTCCAGCCTGGAGGGCTCCCGAGGCGAGCCTGTCGCCTCCTTATTGCCTCCCGCAACGAGCAGTCCCACCATTGGCTCACCCCTCGGGAGCCTCTCCGATTTCGGAGGGCGAAAGAGCGGTCATCGTGGTGAAAGCCTCGACCGGAATGTTCGCCTCCTGGTTCATCCCACTCCCATGATGCCGGCCGTAGCGCCCGTCATGTCACAGCCATGAATAAAAAGTGGCGGTGTGCGCTCCCCTAAGGGGAAGCGTAGCCATCCCCGGAGCCCGGTTCCGGAGCCTGAGAAGCCCCGCCACCTGGCGTCGGGGAGGGGTCAGTTGCCCGCTCGTCACGGGAGGCACCCCTCATGGAGAAGCCCCGCTGCTGGTCGGCGGGGAGGCGTCAATTGTCGGCCAGTCACGGGAGGCATCCCTCATGGAGAAGCCCCGCCGCTTGACGGCGGGGAGAGGTCAGTTTGGTAGCTAGCCCGAAGGCTCTCCCTAACCTTTGGGAAGCCCCGCTGCTGGTCGGCGGGGAGGCGTCACTTGGCAACTCGTCATCTGGGACCTGAGGGGGGAGAGTGATTGATGGCCGGGCATCGAAATCCCGTTCCTCACTATGGGCCGAGTTCCCGAAGCCTTTGA
>RFHM01000352.1 GCA_003696865.1 Acidobacteriota bacterium
CGCTCCCTTGGCGTGAACGATGGCGGCGTACTGGAAACCGTTGGTGAATCGTTCGACGGGTTGAACGACCGGTTGATCCTCGCCGCCGAACATGCGATACACCCGGTAGGCGGCTTTGAGCTGCGTGTCCATCTCCCGACGGGCCGCCTCCGGGCCATAGGAGCGCTCGTAGTACATGAGAGCGGCATAGGTGGCCAGGGCGTCATCCAGGAAATGGGCGCGTTCCGGATCGAAACCGACCAGCGTGCCCCACCACTGGCGGGCGACTTCATAGGCGACATTGAACTCCAGCGCATCTTCAATGAGTGTCGCGCTCTCGCGGATGAACCGTGGCAGCGGCTTTCCCGGATGGTGAACGTCAACGTAGTAGGCGCGAGCCAAGGCGATGAGACAGGCGCCATCGACGCTCATGTGCCCTCCGGGAAGAGGCGCTTCGATGAGCCGGAGATGCGGATAGGGATAGGGACCGAACCAGGATTGATAAACGGTGAGCGCTCGGACGGCATACTCCAGAACTCGACGTCCGACGCGCTCATCTTCCCGTCGAAAGATGGACTGCACCTGGACTGGACCGACGCGCTGCGATGCCACCCGGTAATGCCGTCCGGCGACGATCACGAAATCGCGGAGCGCCCGCCCGTGGAACTGGAAGATGCGATCGGTATCGGCCTCCGTTTGAGCCTGGAGAACCCCGGAAGCGAACACCGAGAAATCCTTCGGCAGGCGCACCCGAACGCGATAATCGGCGATCCGGGGAACAGAGATGTCCTCTACAGCCCGAGAGACTTGCGTTCGCCAGCGATCGCCATCCCGACGCGCCAGAACGGGATAGAAGTCGCTCAACACCAGCGTCTCTTCCGAGAGCAGAGTGGGCGGATTCCAGTAACGTCGCCGTCGCGGGCCGATGATTTGGTTGATCTGCTCGGCGAGATGTGTGGCCAGCGTCGTCGCCGAGGGATCCAACTCGGATAATCTCCCCAGGAACTCGATGCCGATCTCCAGGCGCCCGCCGGGCTCCAGCACTCGGGGAAGCGGAATGTGCACGCTGGTGAATCGATGAACCTTGAAGGGGACAATCGTCCCGGCGATCTCCACCCGCCGAATGAACAGTGTGGGAGACAATCCCACACCCCACAGAGTGACGATGTTAGGATAGAGGAGGAAGCAGATCTCGCGGAGCGGTCGCCGTCCGTCATTCACATAGGTGACCGTCTCGCGACCCCAGTAACACTTCCCCTCGACATCCACATCGACGGTGATGTCATAGGCGGGCCGCTCTTGGCCGAACTGAGGAGCGGCGCTCTGGCTCACCATCGTCCCCCCCATCCAAAGGGTCACGATCAACAGGATGGGGATTCTTTGCGCCGCGGCCAGTCGGAACATAGCCATAGTATAGGCCAGTTCCCGGCCAAGCTCAACGGAGGACAGACGCCCCGGAGTGTGATATGATACCGAGGCATGGAATTCGCGGCGCGAGGAGAACGCGGCGTCAAACGCGGTGAAATCCTCTCAAGGAGAATTGGACCGATGAACAAACGGCCACCCATTCAGGGCATAGGTCCGCTCATCGCGGGCCTGGCGATGCTCGGATCGATGGTCTGGCTTGAAACGGCTCCGGCGAAGGCACAGGAACAAGTCCTCTGGCCGGAGCAGGTATTGACCGCACTTCTGAATCACGTCTCCGGCGAGCGCGCCTATGAGGACACGGCCACCTTGGCGAGCTTGTCTCGTTATCCGATCTCTCGGGGATTCCATCGAGCGGCCACCATCGTCGCCGAACGTGCGCGCCAAGCGGGATTGAAGAACGTGAAGATTCTCGCCTTCCCCGCCGAGCGCCCCTCCTGGGATGTTCTCTCGGCCGAACTCTGGCTGGTCGAGCCCGTGCGACGCAAGCTGGCCGATACCGATGAGATCGCCGTCTCGCTGGCCATGTTCAGTCATAACGCCGAGGTGACCGCGGAGATCGTCGATGTCGGCGAGGGGATCTCCGATGCCGATTATGAGGGCAAGGATGTGAAGGGCAAGATCGTCCTCGCTTCCGGTCCACCGGCCGCGGTCCAGCAGCAGGCCATCCTCGCGCGGGGAGCCCGTGGCATCATCTCGTCCTTCTCCAATCAGTTTTTTGGCATCACGCCACCGCCGGACGCCGTCTCCTGGTCGCGGCTCTCGCCGGCGCACCTCACCGACGAGAGCGCCGGATTCGCCTTCATGATCTCGCCGCGCGCCGGCCAGGAGTTGCGTCGCCTGCTCCGGCAGGAAGGCCGTCTGGTGGCCCGCGCCCACGTGGAGGTCGAAATCCATACGCCGGGACAACTGGAGATGGTCGTGGGCGAGATTCCGGGCGCGGAAGTGGATGATCAGGATATCGTGTTCACGGCTCATCTGGATCACCAAAAACCGGGCGCCAACGATAATGCTTCGGGAAGCGCCGTTCTCCTGGAGATCGCTCGAACGTTGAACGAGTTGATGGCCCGGGGAGTGCTCTCGCCTCCGCGGCGCACGATGCGCTTCTGGTGGGTCACCGAGATTCAAGGCACGTACCAATACTTCTTTCATCATCCGGAGGACGCCAAGCGCATTCTGGTCAACATCAACATCGATCAGGCGGGCGGAAATCGACACGGGCGCAATGATTTCGTGGCCATATTGCAGCCCCCATGGATGGGCACCTTCGTCGACGATATCATCGTTCATCTCGGTCGATGGGCCATGGCACATCTGGCCGAAGTCTATCACGCGCCATCGCCCCGGTTCGTCGCTCCCCTGGGGACGCGCCGTCCATTTCACATACGCTTCTGGCCCTATGCGGAATTGACCGATCATCTCGTGTTCGAGACGGCGGGGATCGATATCCCGTCGATCAGTCTGGCCGTGGCTTCGTTGGAATTCATCCACACCAGCGAAGATTCCATCGAGCATATCGATCCCACGCAACTCAAACGGTCGGCATTTCTGGGAGCGGCCTGCGGCTGGTTACTGGCCAATGTGAGGCCGAGCGATGTCCCGCGCTGGTTGGCCGTCATTCGCCAAGGGAGCCAGGAGCGCATCGGTCGCGCCGAGAGTCGCGCGCTGGCCCTGCTCGCCATGAGCGATGAACACACCATTCATCAGAATTTTCGTCAAGCCTATTATGTGGTCGAACATGCCTATGAACGGGAATCGCGGGTACTGGCCTCGGTGGCCCGATTTCACGAACCGGCCGATCAGGATGAGACGCGAGCCTTGCTGGCTTACGAATCGAAGTTCGCCTGGAATCTCTTCGCTCAACAAGAGGCGTCGGTGCGCCTGCTGAGAGAGAACTACGAGGCCCTCTGCCGGCAGCTGGGAATCGAACCGCAACCGCTGCAACCGAGCGCCGAGGAACGGCGACTGAGTCAGCGCATCCCTCGACGCACGATCTCATTGGGACCGAACTTTCGAGAATGGATGAGCTTCACCTCGCCACAACTCGGCCCTCGACTTTCGCAACTGGTGAAGAGTCTCATCGATGGCCGTCGCGATCTGGCCGAGATCCATCGAGCCGTCTCTGCCTTGGGGCATCGAATGTCGCTCTCCGCCGTCGAGCAATTCGTAGAGCAACTGGTGGCCAAAGGGTGGGTGGAGATCGAGAGCAGGTAGCCCGCCGGCATCCGATCCATCAGGTCGATTGACATCGCGGGTCATCGCTATATGATTTCATCTCGGTCTGCTGCAGGCCACCTGCTCCCGAAGAAAAGACAGCCTGACGTTCTTCGAGCAGAAACCACATGGGCCCTCCGATCCATCGCCAATCTACTCCTCTTCCAGCCCGTGGCTCCGCTCTGAAATGCCCGAGTATAGGGTTTGCAATCTCCGTGCCGAAATGCCCTGATGTCCTCGACGTCGGTCAGAGCCTGAGAATACGGGAGTTATTGAACCAGGGACCAATCCAATGAGAGGCGCGCTTGAAAGGTTCGTTTCACCGTCGCAAGCGACATTTCAATCTCGAAGGAGTCGCCCATGGCGCGCACCGAGCCACACCGAGGGGATGAACATCAAGCCATAGAATTTCACCGATGATCACAGATAAAGA
>RFHM01000353.1 GCA_003696865.1 Acidobacteriota bacterium
ACGCCTTCGGCCTCCAGGCGAGTCAGCCATTCCTCGGTCGGTCGACGGCGGAAGATCTCCTGGAGGATGGAGAGCAGTTCCGCTCTGTGCTTCAGACGCAGCTCGTTTCGCGCGAAGCGAGGATCTTCGGCCAGATCTGGCCGCTCCAAGGCGCGGCAGAGGGCGCGCCAGAACTTCTCGGCGAACACGGCGATGACCAGATATCCATCGGCGGTGGCGAAGACCCCATAGGGCACCACCGATTGATGGTGCGATCCCGCCGGCCGAGGCACGGGGCCTCCCGCCAGGTAATACTGGGCGACGTAGGTCAGCAATGCCGTCAGACAGTCCATCAACCCCAGGTCGATGAAGCAGCCCTCCCCCGTTCGTTCGCGAGCATAGAGAGCGGCCGAAATCGCCTGAGCGGCGAACATTCCGCCGGCCAGATCGCCCATGGGGATGCCCATGCGCACCGGCGTCCGTCCGGGTTCGCCGGTGATACTCATGGCCCCGCTCATCGCCTGCAACACGAGGTCGAATGCCGGGCGGTCCCGGTACGGTCCCGTCTTGCCGAATCCCGTGATCGAGCAGGCGATGATGCGTCGATTGATGCGACGAAGCGTCTCGTATCCCAGACCGAGTTCTTCCATCACGCCGGGTCGAAAATTGTCTAAGACGACATCGGAGACGCGAACCAGATCGTGGAACACCTGCCGACCGGCAGATGACTTCAGATCGAGAGTCACGCTTCGCTTATTGCGATTGATGCTCAAAAAATAGGCACTCTCCCCGGCCAGGAAATACGGAGGCATCCGCCGCATGGGGTCGCCACCCGGCGGTTCGATCTTGATGATCTCGGCGCCCAAGTCGCCGAGCAGCATAGACCCGTAAGGGCCGGCCAGAAATTGCGTCAGGTCGAGAACGCGGACACCGGTGAGTGGAGCTTTCATCGGCTATTCCTTCCGGCGAAAACGTTCCTCCTGCGTCGCCGCCTCATCGACGGTCCACGACTCGGGATCAATGATCACGCCATAATCTCGCCGTGCGGCCTCCACGGTCACCTTCCCGTCACGCACATCTCGCAGCACCAACGCCGGATCGCGCTCCAGAGGATCACCGTAGCCTCCAGCTCCGGGCAGGCGCAGGCTCACCACCTCGCCCTTGCGGAGATGATCGAGTCCTTTGGACTTGAGTGGACGCTCGTCCGGCGTGCCGGGATTGAGGATGAACGTGCCGGGCGCTCCATCTTTCCCTCCGAACAGACCGAAGGGAGCGAAGCGCTGTCGATCTCCATATCGGGCGAAGGAGACATCATCGACGAGCACGCGAATGTCTCGACGCAAACCCAACGCTCCTCGGAACCGACCCGCTCCCCCGGAATCGGGAATGAACTCGTAGCGCTCGATGCGCACCGGATACTCCAACTCTACGGCCTCGACCGGGGTATTCTTGAAGCGCGCCAGATGAGAATCCTGACCATCGCGTCCATCTTTCATCGGTCGCGCGCCCGCGCCGCCGCCTTGAATATCAATGTACACGAAGCGCCGACCCGTCCTGGGATGATACCCGCTGAAACCACAGTTGGTGATCTGTGCGTGGCTTCCGGCCATGACGCGGTCGGGGACCGCTTGCGCCAGGGCCTTGAGCATCGCCTCGGTGATTTTCTGTGAGGTGTTCGTTCGCGCACCCACGGCGGCCGGGGGACGGGGATTGACGATGAGTCCCGGTTCGGCCTCGATGGTGAATGGGCGGTAGCAACCGGAATTGGGCGGTACATGGGGATCGACCACGGCGATGAGCGCATAGTAGACGGCAGCATGAACGGTGGCCAGGGGGCAGTTGATATTCCCTCGTACCTGCTTGGACGTTCCCTCGAAGTCGATGAGCGCTTCCTCACCTCGCTTGTGAATGTTCACCTGCAAGTGGATGGGCTCGTCGGTGAAGCCATCATCGTCGATCCAATCATCGCCGCTGTAATCGCCGTCGGGAATGGCTTTCAAGCCCTGGCGAATGCGCCGTTCCGAATAATCCAGAAGCATCTCTAAGCAACGATGAACGACATCCGGACCGTACTTGGCGAAGATATCGCGCATGCGTCGGACGCCCACGAAATCGGCCGAGGCCTGAGCGCGAATGTCGCCGAGGGTTTTGTCGGGGACGCGGATGTTGTTGGCCAGGATGCCGAACAGTTCGGGATCTTCTCGGCCCCGTTTATAGAGCTTGACGAACGGGAATCGAAGGCCTTCCAGGTAGATCTCGGTCAGCCCTCCGGCCGTGCCTCCAGGAGCCGCCCCTCCCATATCCGAATGGTGAGCGATGCTGCCCACAAAACCGACCAGCTCTCCATCGAAGAACACGGGGGCGAAACTCACCAGATCCATCACGTGCTGTCCACCGCTATACGGATCGTTGAAGATGATGATGTCGCCCTCCTCGAAATCCTCCGGCCGAAATCGCTGCAGCAATGATCGCATACCCAGTTCGAAGCCGGTGAGCAGCATCGGCGCATGATGAGCTTGGGCCACCGTATTGCCATGACGGTCGAAGACGGCGCAGGAGATGTCTTCGATCTCCTTGATGACCGTAGAGCGGGATGTCCGCACCAGCGTGCGCCCCATCTCATCGGTCACCTGTTCCATCGCATATCGGATGACTTGCATGGTGACGGGGTCGGGCTTATAAGGCATGATAGTTCCTCCTCGTCAGTCAACTCGCTGTGGGGCAGAGCATCCCCATGAGATAAGCGTGGAATGGTCGATTGGGAGGGTAGTATGGCGAAAGATTCTCTCCAAGAGATCGACGAACTCCTGCTTCTCGCCATGAGCATCTGCGCGCCCCACACATCTCGGTTGATCACAGGGTCACGACAATGTTCCCATATTCATCCACTCGGGCGTGAGCGCCAGGAGTGATGACCGTGGTCGAGGCGACCTCTTCAATGAGACAGGGACCGCTGATGACATTCCCCGACTTCAAGAGCCGTCGATCGTAGATGGAGCACTCCATGAACCCCGTTCCGGAAAAATAGACCGGTCGGCGCTCTTTCTCTGCCGCCGATGGATCGGGTCCTCCCATCTCATCGGTGGCCAGCTCGACCGGTGGAACGCGTCCGATCGCCGTCACTCGCAAGTTGATGAACTCCACGGCCTCGTCGATGGAGGAATATTCGTAGATGCGCCGGTGGAGTTCGTGAAATTGGCGGATCGTCTCTCGGACGTCTTCATCGGTCATCCGATGACCATGATGGACCACCGGCGTGTTGATCTCATACGATTGACCTTCGTATCGCAGATCGGCCGACCAGATGAGTTCCATCGCTTCTTCGGGTACGCGCTCGGCGCGAAGTTGCGTCAACCCTTGCTCTTCCAGGCTCAGGAACACATCGAGCAGAGCTTGAGGAGTGACATCGCGCTCATTGAGAGCGATCGTTTGGACATAGTCGTGACGCGTATCAGAAACGAGCAGGCCCAGCGCCGAGAGCGTTCCCGAGTAGGGCGGTATGATCACTTTCTTCATACCCAGTGCTTCGGCCAGTTCCACAGCGTGGAGTGGGCCGGCGCCTCCGAACGCGATGAGCGTGAACTCGCGCACATCGTATCCTTTTTCAATGGAGCTGACGCTGATGCCTTTCACCATATTGGCATTCACCAGCCGAATGATTCCATCGGCAGCCTCTTCCAAGGACAAACCCAACGGCCGTGCCACTCGAGCTTCGATGGCCCGGCGCGCCCGATCGGGATAGAGCGCCATCTCGCCCCCGAGGAAATACCGAGGGTTGAGGCGACCGAGCACGAGGTTGGCATCGGTCACCGTCGGCTCCTCTCCCCCCAGGCCATAACAGGCCGGTCCGGGATGGGCTCCGGCGCTCATCGGGCCTACATTGAGCGCTCCACCCTGATCGATCCAGGCGATGCTGCCGCCACCGGCTCCGATGGCGTGAACATCGACCAGCGGGATCTTCACCGGATATCCTTCGAACGCCCCTTCGGAATGAACGCGAGGTTGGCCACGATCGACTACGCCGATATCGAAGCTCGTCCCTCCCATATCCACGGTGATGAGTTGAGCATCGCCGACGAGTCGGCCGATATATGAGCCGGCGACGACGCCTCCGGCCGGTCCGGAGTTGACGGTGTGAACGGCATGGTGACGAGCGACGTCCACGGTCATCGTCCCGCCGCTGGCTTGCATGATCCGCACATCGACGCGCCCGTAGCGTTCTTCCAGTTGCTGAACCAGGCGGTCCAGATAGCGCACGATGATCGGTTGAAGGTAAGCGTTGATCACCGTCGTCGAGGTGCGCTCATACTCGCGAAACTCGGGCGCGATCTCCGAGGAGAGAGAAATGTGCGCGTGTGGGATGACTTCTTGGCAAATCTCCCTCACTCGTCGCTCGTGCGTCGGATTCAAAAACGAGAAGAGGAGGCAGACGGCGATCGACTCCACGCCTTCGCGCTCGAGATATTTTGCCACACGGCGCACGGAATCTTCGTCGAGCGGCGTCACCACGCGTCCATCTCCGCCCACCCGTTCGCGGACTTCGCAGCGCAGATAACGCGGAACCAACGGCTCTGGGAGATCGACGGTCATGTCATAGAGTCCAGCGTCGGGTCGCTCGATGCGGGCGATTTCCAGCACATCGCGAAACCCTTCGGTGGTGATGAGTCCCGTCTTGGCGCCTTTGCGCTCGATGAGCGCATTGGTTCCGATAGTGCTGCCATGGACGATATAGGCCACGTCCGCCATGGTATTGCCTGTGGCGGCCAGGATTTTCTCGATACCGTTGATCACCCCCTCAGCCTGGTTGCGGGGTGTAGTGAGCACTTTCGCATAAGAGATATGCCCGCGGCGATCGTCGATCAAGACCACGTCGGTGAAGGTGCCACCTACGTCAATACCAAGGCGCATGGATATCCTCCCGTGTCGAGTTTTATTCGGAACCTCTTGTCTGTCGATCTAATGCGAGCCCTTCACATCGTTGGTCGTCCGTTTCAGCGACACCGACAAGACCAGAGGAAGTAAAGTCCGATGATCCCACAGATCCACGCCAACATGAGAGGCAAAAAGGCATTTCCACACTATCCATTCGAATATCCACACCATCGTTGTTTTCAGACGCCATCGGCCAGGTGTTCAGGGATCTCAACATCCCACGAATATCCACACCATCGTTGTTTTCAGACCCAGCACCAACCACCGTGCACATCGATACTGGGCCTCTGCGTTCTCTGGAGTAATTCGCCAGGGATGGTTGAACCGATGCGGGAATCTTGCCAGAACCGACAGGCTCGAGTAAAGCAATATCGAGATCACCAGCAAAGCGAACACCCATACTTTGGAGCCCCGAGCATCCGGTTGGCCGGACGCTCCGAAATGCGTAGGTACTCGATCGGGCAACATCCTCCAGAAGGAGATCGGCAGCGTCACCGTGAGTGCTACTCCGAGGAGTGCGATCACTTCAATGATCCGCTCGGGGCTGGAACGCGGAATCTCCTGAACGGGTCTAGACTCCATTGTGGTCGGCAGTCTACGGTCGGTGGTCATCATATTCGCACCGGTTCCTGGAACGTGCCGAACACCTCTTTCATCACGCTGGTGATTTCTCCCAGCGTACAGTAAGCCCGCACCGCCCGAAGCATCGCCGGCATGACATTACGACCCGATTGACAGGCGTCTCGCACTTCGGCCAGTGCCGCCTCGACCTCGGTCGCATCGCGCGTTCGTTTGACCTCTTCCAGGCGCTGCCTCTGCTCTTCCATCGCCTCCGGTCGATACTCGTGGAGTTCGACCTCGGGAGGAGCCTCCTCGCCTTCCACCCGATACTTGTTGACGCCGACCTTGACGATCTCGCCACTCTGCAGCTTGCGCTCATACTCATAGGCCTGGCGCGCCACTTCTTGTTGGACCAACCCTTGACTCACGGCGTTGACGATTCCTCCCCATTGCTCGTCGACGCGACGCATCTCGGCGACGATGCGCTTTTCCATCTCAGTCGTCAGCCATTCGATATAGTAAGAGCCGGCCAGCGGATCGACGGTATCGCAGAGCCCCATCTCCTCGGCCAGAATCTGCATCGTGCGCAGGGAAATCAAAGAAGCCTTGGCGCTGGGAATCGTGTAGGCTTCATCGTAACAACACAGGGCGCTCGTTTGGGCGCCGGACAGCGCGGCGATGAGCGCATAATAGGCACCGCGGACGATGTTGTTTTCTGGTTCCTCGATGGTGAGTCCACTACCACCCCCTCCGGCGATCATCTTCATCTTCATCGTATCCGGCTGCTGCGCGCCGTATTCCTCCTTCATGATGCGCGCCCATAATCGACGGGCGGCGCGGAACTTGGCCACCTGTTCCCAGAGATTGCCGAAGATATCGAAGTTGAATGAGATGCGACCGGCGAAATCGTCCACCGAGAGCCCTCGATCGAGTACCTCATCGATGTACGCTTTGGCGATGCAATAGGCATAGGCGATCTCTTGGACCGGCGTCGAGCCCGATTCTCGGATGTGGTATCCACAGACGCTGACCGGATAGTAGCGAGGGACCTCTCGCGCGCAGAACTCGAGCGTATCGCCGATGAGGCGGATGGACGGCTCGACGGGAAAGATCCACGTTCCACGACCGATGTATTCTTTGAGAATGTCATTTTGCGTCGTGCCCCGAATGCGGTCGCGGGGGACGCCCTGCTTCTCGGCCACCGTAATATACATGGCCAGGATGATCGGCGTCACGGCATTGACCGTCAGGGAGACGCTGATCCGGTCAATGGGAATATCCTGAAAGGCGACTTCCATATCCTTGAGCGTATCCACGGCCATACCCACGCGGCCCACTTCTCCGGCGGCCAAGGGATCGTCCGAATCCAGGCCCATCTGGGTGGGGAGATCGAAGGCCACATTGAGGGCATTCTGGCCGTGGTCGATGAGAAAGTGGAATCGCTGATTGGTTTCATAAGGCGTTCCGAATCCGGCATATTGCCGCATCGTCCAGGGCCGATAACGATACATGTACTTGTGAATGCCGCGGGTGAAAGGATATTGCCCCGGCTCGCCGATGTCTCGCTCATAGTCGATATGAGCGATGTCGTGAGGACGATAAATGGGTTTGACTTCGATGCCCGATTCCAGGATGACCTCTTTCAGTTGTGGCTCTTTGATCGCCATGATTTCCGACCTCCCGATGATGATTCACTGGCGCTCTCCTTTTTGAGAAATGAACGCCACAATGTCTTCCAGTCGTGATCCCGTGGGAAACACGGCCGCCGCCCCGAGTTCCAACAGCTTGGGGCGATCTTTGTGGGGAATGTTTCCGCCAACGACGATGATCACGTCGCTCAGGCCCCGTTCCCGCAAGCGCTCGACGAGTTGCTCGGTGAGAGGCAGGTGAGCGCCGGAGAGAATCGATAATCCGATGACATCGACGTCCTCCTGGATGGCGATCTGGACGATCTCGTCGATCGTTTTGTGCAGTCCAGTATAAATGACTTCGCAGCCGGCGTCGCGCAGAGCTTGGGCCACGACTTTCGCCCCTTTATCATGTCCGTCCAGACCGGGCTTGGCGATGAGCACGCGGATGGGTCGATGGGATGTCATCGCTTCACCGATGAGAATGGGTAGCACAAGATGGCATCTCGTGCGATTTCACTTTCATCCTCGGTGGCGGACCCCACGTCCTCCCTTCTGCTCGATAACCATTCGTCAGGAGCGAGGACGCATCGCCGAGGACGTGGATATCGCGCAGATCCTCTCCCGTCTCCTTCCACTCGATCATCCGGTGACCTTGACGACCACGGCGGCTCCCGTGTCGCCGGCGGCGCAGCCGGTGAACAGTCCATACCCGCCACCCTTGAGGATGAGTTCTTCGATGAGCTCCATGATCAATCGCATGCCCGTTGGCCCCTGGGGATGTCCCCAGATGAGGGATGATCCGTAGTTGTTCATCATCTCCGGGGAGACGCCCGTTTCCCGACAGAAATAGACGTCGTTGACGGCGAACGGATTGTGCGTCTTGATGGCCCCCACGTCCTTGATGTCCAGGTCAGCACTGGCCAGAGCACGTTTGGCGGCGGGCACGGTGGCTTGGGCCATGAAGCCGCGCCGGGCGCGCGCTTGTCCATAACTCAACACCTGGATCTCGATGCCATCATCGCGGCTCAATTCCCGCGCGCGCTCGCGGGTCGTGACGATGAGCCCGCAATTGCCATCGGCCGGATGCGTCTGACTGCCGTAAGTCACCGTCCCGTTTTCCAGGACCGGTTTCAACCGAGCGAGCCCCTCGGCCGTGGTCGGATAGATGCCCTCGTCATCGGTGACCGTGGCCATCACTTTTCGTCCCGAGGGGTCGCGCACCTCGATGGGCGTGATCATGAAACGACGATGGAACGCCGCCTCATCTTTGAGCGCTTCCTGATACTGCTGGTAGCGAAGAAGCGCGATCTCGTCTTGTTCCTCTCGGGTGATCCCACATTCGCGGGCGACGTTTTCGGCCGTCTCAATCATGGCATTCTGAGCGAAGGGATCGCAGTTGAAATTGTCCCACACCCAATCTTCGGTCTCGCCTTTGCCACCGGGACCGAGCGGATTCGGGTAATAAATGTGAGGGCCATTGCTCGTTCGATCACAAGTGATGGTGAGCACCGCCTGATGACCCCCGGTTTCGATTTCCATGGCGGCGCCGGCCAGCACGCGCGCCGAAGTGGCGCAAGCTTGATTGATGGTCGGTCCGGTGATTCCGGTCGCTCCGATCAAACCGGCCAGCCACGGTGCACCGTAAAAGCAGTGCGGTTGAGGAACGGTCATGCCGAGATGGAGGGCATCGAATACCTCGGGACGAAGACCTCGCTCCTCCAAAGCCCGCTTGGCCACATCGGCGGCGAAAGTGAGGGCATGCAGATGCGCAAAACTTCCTTGCCAACGGCAGAATGGCGTGCTCCAATAACCTCCATAGGGGATGAATGCTCGATCAAAGCGCATAGTTCTCCTCCTCGGCCCCACCTAAGTGCCGACGGTGAGGCCTCCATCGATGAAGATGACCTGACCGGTGATGTAGGCCGATTCATCGCTGGCCAGGAACAGGTGAAGAGCGGCGACCTCTTCGGGTTCGGCCAGTCGCCGGAAGGGGATGCGTTGCAGGAGTCCGTCCATGATCTTCTCTGGGATGGCGGCGGTCATTCGCGTTTTCACGCCGCCGGGCGCGATGCAATTGACGTTGATATGATAGCGAGCCAGTTCCAGAGCCAGCGTTCTGGTGAGTCCCACCACGCCCGCCTTGGAGGCGCTGTAGTTCGCCTGACCAATGTTGCCACACATCCCCACCGACGCGGTGTTGACGATCTTCCCGTAGTTTTGCCGGATCATGGGCACGGCGGCGGCTTGCGCACAGAGGAAGGTTCCTTTCAAATTGACGTTCAGGACGGCATCCCAGGCCGCCTCGTCCATCTTTTGAATTTCACCATCCTTGAGGCGCACGGTCAGTGCATCGCGAGTGATGCCGGCATTGTTAATGAGAATATCGAGTCGTCCCCACCGTTCGACGATCGTCTGGACCATGGCTTCCACTTGAGCGCGGTCGGTCACATCGGCGGGGACGAACAGGGCCTCACCGCCCGCCTGAGCGATGGCGGCGACCGTCTGTTCGCCGGCACTCTGATCCACATCGTTCACCGCCACCCGCGCTCCTTCGGCGGCGAACCGCATGGCCGTCGCTCGACCGATGCCTTGACCAGCCCCGGTGATGAGAGCAATGCGATCTTTCAAACGCATGAGTCCACCTCCTGTTCATGGGATTTCACCCTCGTCGCATGAGCAGCACCCATCGACCATCGATCACCGTCTCGTCCCGCTGATTCTTGATCAGCGTCTCGAAGGCGATGACGCCTCGATCCGCTTTGGATGACTCTTTCTTCTCCGCGACTCGGAGTTCCAGACGAATGGTGTCGCCAGGCAAAACGGCCCCCTTATAGCGAACCGTTTGCTCCAGCAGAGCCAACGTCGTCCCTTCGAATACGCCCAACTGATTGGCCAATCCCGTCGCCACCGAGGCGACGAGCATCCCGTGAGCAATGCGTTGGCCGAATGGCGTCTGCCTGGCGAATTCCTCGTCCGTGTGCAACGGATTGAAATCGCCGGACAGGCCGGCGAAGTTGACGATGTCCGCTTCGGTGATGGTTCGCCGAGCGGTGACGATGACCTCGCCGAGCTCGAACTGATCAAATGTGCGACCACGAGCCTGATAACTCATAGATCCCTCCACTGGATTGCATCTCCCCTGAAAGCATCAGGGAAACCATAGCGATCAAGATCGTACACGCCACCATAGGCCTATTTCAACGGAAGTATGATCACAGGGCTCCTATCGCGCGAGTTCTCGAGCGATGATATTCTTGAGAATCTCCGACGTCCCGCCACCGTAAAGAAGGAAGCGGGCGTCACGAAAGTAGCGCTGAGCGTCATATTCCATGGCGAAGCCGTAGGCTCCGAAGATGCGAGTCGTTTGATCGGCTACATAATTGGCCATCTCCGAAGCGAACAGTTTGGCCATGGCGGAGAGCTTGGCATCGGGCGCCCCTTGATCGATATGCCAGGCGGCGCGGTAGACGAGCGTTCGAGCCGCTTCCAACTGAGTGGCCATCTCGGCCAGCTTGTGCTGGATGGCCTGGAACTTGATGATGGGCCGCCCGAATGCTTCTCGTTGTTGAGCGTAGCGAAGAGCCGCATCCAGGGCCGCGCGTGCCAGCCCCACACTCAGCGCTCCAGTCATCACGCGAATCTGATCGAGAATACCCCGGAGGAGCATCATGCCACTGCCTTCTCTGCCTCCGAGGAGATTTTCTGCCGGTACGCGGACATCTTCCAGAACGACCTCCGACGTCTCTGATCCTCGCGTGCCCAATTTCTTGATCTGTCGCCCGACGCTCAGGCCCGGCGTTCCTTTCTCGATCAGGAAGAGATCAACGCCTTTGAAACCGGCGTCCGGATCGGTCTTGGCGGCGACGGTGAAGAAGTCAGCGACGGTGGCGCTGGTGATCCACATTTTGGTGCCGTTCAGAACATAAGTCTCTCCGTCGCGGACCGCCGTGGTTCGAATAGCACCGAGATCGGAGCCCGCACCGGGCTCGGTCATGGCGATGGTGCCAATCTTCTCTCCTCGCAGAGCGGGAATGAGCAGCCGTTGCTTGTGGTCCTCAGTGCCGAAGCGATAGACGAAGTCCGTTCCCATGAGGCCCTGCATGGCGACGACGGCGGCCAGGCTCATAGATCCGCGAGCCAACTCTTCGCACATCACGTTGAACGAGAGATTATCAGCGCCCGCCCCACCGTAGGCTTCCGGATAGCGCACGCCCAGCCAGCCGAGGGCGGCCACTTTACGGAACAACTCCCAAGGGAACTCCTCCCGCTCGTCCAGTTTCTGGGCGATGGGGATCACCTCTTTATCCACAAACTCGGCCACGGTGCGACGGAATAATTCTTGATCCTCGCTGAGACGAAAATCCATAATCCCTCCCCGTATTCGTCATTCATGCACGATTCTCATTGACCAGGCGTTTCTCGGGAAGGCCTCGGAATCAAATGATGCCTCGGGCTCGGAGGGTGGCAATATGCTCTGGTGCATATCCAAGGGCTTCGCCATAGATCTTCTCGTTGTGTTCTCCGAGGCGAGGTGGAAAGCGAAGCTGCAATCCCTGCTCTCGCAGAAATGGCGTCATCACCGGCGGTGGGGGGAGCGCGACCTCGACGCCCGTGCGGTCATCGCGGGCGCGGAGCATATCGGCGGCCAGATGGGGATCTCCGGCGACGTCGGCGACCGTGCAGACGCGAGAGATGGGGACGCCAATCTCGGTGAACAGAGCGATCAATTCCTCGGTTGGACGCCTGCGGGTGATTTCGGCCATTTCGCGATGGAGCGTTTCCCGAGCGGCGATTCGCCCAGCATTGTGCCGATACGCCTCTCGATCGAGTTTCTCGAATCCCGGAAGTCGAACGATGTGCTCCCATTGTCGATCGCTGCCCACAGCGATGTACACGTAACCGTCGGCCGTGGGATATACGGAGACGGGGGCAAAATATGGATGCGTGTTCCCTCGACGGCGCATCATTTCGCCGAAGCTCCGGTACATGGCGATGGGAATGACCATCCAGGAAACGGCGCTTCGGTACATGGCGATATCGATTCGGCTCCCTTCTCCAGAGATCGCTCGATGATAGAGGGCTTTCATCACCTGTCCGTAGGCGTGTTCAGCCGCTCCCAGATCGACCATGGGAAGACCGAAGACCTGGGGAGGACCATCCGGTTCTCCGGTGAGATCCATGAATCCGGCGCGGGCCTGAAGAATCGGATCATAGGCGGCCTCGTTCGTCTCGGGGCCGAATCCAGTGATGCCCACCCAAATCATATCGGGTTTGATGTGGCGAAGCGTCTCGTAGTCGATGCCCAGTTTCCGGTAGTTTCGGGGTAGCGTGTTGCAGGCGAAAATGTCCACCGGCAACCGAGCGATGAGCTGGTGGAGAATATGGCGTCCTTCCTCGGTGGCCAGATTGAGCGTGATGGCCTCCTTGCCCACATTGTATGGCAGGTAATAGCTGTTCATCCCTTCCTCGCCGAGAACGTTCTTCCCCACATAACGATTGGGATCTCCTCGCCCCGGAGGCTCTATGCGAATCACCCGCATCCCTTCCTGGGCGAGGCGATAGGTGAGGAAGGGAAGCGTCAACGCCTGTTCCAGACTCAGCACGGTGAGCGTGGTAAAAGACATCATCCCGCACTCCTCATCGGCTTCTTTCAGATCGGTCGGCGGCCAGGTTGTCCAGGACGTCCTTCAGGGCGGCAATGAAGCGCTCATTTTGTTCGGGCGTCCCCACGGAAACGCGAATGAAGTCCGGCATGTAGAAGAAGTCCGCCGGTCGCACGATGACGCCGCGTCGAAGGAGATGCTCGTAGACCGTTTGTGGATCGTAGCCGGGCCGAAAGATAATGAAATTGCTCTGACTGGGAACGACGAACAGGCCGAGTTCCTTCAAGCGATTCACGAGCTTGGCGCGCTCGGCGATGATCAATTCTCGCGTGCGGGAGACATGATCGACGTCATCCAGAGCGGCCATCGCTCCCACCAGGGCCAGACTCCCCAAGTGGAAGGGGAGGCGCGAGCGCCACAGATACTCGGCCAGCGTGGGATGAGCGATGGCGTATCCCACGCGCAGTCCGGCGAGCCCATGCGCCTTGGAGAAGCTCCTGAGGAGAATGACGGAGCGCTCGGCGCGCACGTACTCGATGGCCTTCACATGATCATCCCGGTCAACGAAGGCCAGGTAACTTTCGTCAAATACGACCACCACCCGATCGGGGACGCCGGCCATGAGCCGGTCGGCCTCGGCCTGCGTCATGATCGTCCCCGTCGGGTTATTCGGCGAGCAGATGAAAATGAGGCGCGTCCGCGGCGTGATGGCCGCCAGAATGGCCTCGACGTCGTATCCATAGTCCACCGTCAAATTGACGCGCACCGGTCGTCCGCCTCGACGGCGAATGAAGATTTCATACATGGGAAAGGTCGGCGGACAGATGATCGCTTCATCGCCCTCGTCGATGAATCCTTGACTGATCAGCGCCAGGAGTTCGGTCGCTCCATTCCCCGTAGCGATATGCTCCGGGCCGATGTTCGGACCGAGTCGCTCGGCCAGGCGAGCGCGCAATTCATCATCGGCGATCCGAGGATAACGAAACAGTTCGGGCAAGGCCGCTCGAATGGCGGCGACGGCGCGCGGTGAGGGCCCGAGCGGATTCTCGTTGGAGGCCAGCTTGATGACCTCAGCCACGCCATAGCGAGCGGCCACTTCTTCCACCGAGGTGCCCGGCGTATAGAGCGGGGCCGAAGCAATGTGAGGATTCAGACGCGGTCCTTGATTCGAGTGCATGATGTATCCTTATCCTTCTGAGGATGATTCGGTCCACCATTCGTTCTTCTGGTAAGCCAGCGCTTGACAAGAAGCGATGAGGTGGCCTCGAGCGTCGGTCACCGTGAGCCGGTAGAGGGCCGTTCGTCGTCCCACGTATTCCTCGCGAGCCTCGGCATAGAGCGTCTCTCCCGGCTCGGTCGCCGCCAGATAGTTGATGGCTACGTGCAGGGCGAGGCTCACGCGGCCGCGGGAGTTGCCCGCCGCAGCGAACGCCGCATCGGCCAAGGCGAAGATGGCCGCTCCATGGGTTGTGCCGTGGAAGTTGACCATGTCATCGGTGACGCGCATGGACATCTTGCTGTAGCCGGGGCCGAGTGCGAGCAACTCGATGCCCAGTCGCCGGGCGAAGGCATCGGCGTCGATGATCTCGCGCATACGCGATAACGCGTTCGCTTCTTCCGGTATGGGATGTGGTTGATCAGGCATGGGTCGAGGAACGCTTTCGCTGGATCGCGAAGTGGCAGCGCGCCGCGCCTTGGGCGGCGCAGGGCGATTCTACCGCTTCCACGTCAGCCTGGAACAAGCCCGATGCTAAACCGGCGAGCACGCCGCGAATGAGGTGACAGACGGCGTGATCGGCCGGACCATAGGCCTCGGCGAATGGCGAGTCGTAAACGTCCACCACCAATCGGCCGGCGGCATCATCCAGCTCGACCACTTCAAACCGGCCCCAGCCAATCTGTCTCCCCATGCGGCACATGAAATCGACGATCTGTCGATCGCTGTAGCCGAAAGCCTCTTTATAACGCCGCGATGACAGCGAGCCCCCGGCGAATCCCCCCGCATAAAAGAGTTCGCCCGCTCGCTCTCCCAGGGCCTCTTCGGCGGCTTTTTGGACGGCCACCACCGTTTCGGGACGGATGAGCAGGTAACGAACCTCCCGAAAGCTCAACCGCCCGCTCTCGGGAGTCCACATCAGACCCCGCAATATTTTGTTCTCCATGTTCATGAGGTAGGCTCTACGGCCTCTTTTCGCTTTCGGGTGAGACGTCCTTCACATGTGCATGATGCGCTCACGCAGTGCCTTGAACGAGCCCCAAGTACGGAGCCTTTGACCCCGATTTCTCATCGCTCACTCTCGATGCTCACTGCCGCGTCGATCCACCACGCGGACGGCCTTCCCCGGTTGTCGCTCAATATGCCCGATAGCCACCAGCACGACTTCGGGGGTGAGCCCGAGCAGATCTTGAATCTCGCCAGCCAATCGGCGTGCCAATCCTTCATCCTCGGGATGCGATGTCTCCACCACGAGGCGAAAGTGATCGGCCCCTTCCTTGCGCTCTAATACGATCTGATAGTCGAAAGCCACATCCCGGTGACGCAGCAGGACGCTCTCAATCTGTTTGGGATAGAAGTTGACGCCTTTCACCTTGAGCATGTCATCGGTGCGACCGATGATGCGATCCACGCGCAAATGCGTTCGTCCGCAGGCGCACGGTTGGCGACTGAGAACCCGGGTGATATCTCGCGTGCGGTAGCGGATCAAGGGCAACGCTTCTCGAGTCAGCGTGGTGACGACCATCTCTCCGAATTCTCCATCGGGAACGGGATCACCCGTGTCCGGATCGACGATCTCGACGAGATAGTGATCCTCCCAGACGTGATTGCCTTGATGTGCCGAGCAGTCGATGCCCATGCCCACGCCGCCGGTTTCGGTCATGCCAATAATATCGAAGGTTTCGATGCCCATCTCCTGTTCGATGCGTCGTCGCATCTCGTCGCTCCAGATCTCCGCTCCGAAGACGCCCACCCGCAGGCGAGTGTCGCGCCGGAAATCGATCCCTTCTTGTCGAGCCACTTCGATGAGGCGAAGCGGATAGGACGCAATGGCCGCGATGACCGTCGTTCCTAATTCCCGCATGAACTGAAGTTGCAGCCGACTGCGACCCGCGCCTATGGGAATGATCATGGCGCCGATGGCCGAAACGCCATAGTGGAAGCCGAAGCCGCCGTTGAACAGACCGAAGCCGGGTGTGATTTGCACCACATCGTCCCGCGTCACTCCCGCCGCCGTGAGGCAACGCGCCATCACCCCCGCCCATTGCTCGATGTCGGCCGCCGTGTAGGGGCAGAGGACCGGCGTGCCGGTCGTCCCCGAGCTCATATGGAATCGCATGAATTCCGTTCGTGGCGCGCAGGCGTAACCGAACGGGTGAGCCCGGCGCAGGTCCTCCTTGGTGATGAACGGGAATTGCTGGAGGTCTTCCAACGAGCGAATCTGGTCGGCACCGCGTCCCCCGAGGTGCCGCACATAGTTGGGATTCCGGGCGTGAATGCGCCTCAGCGTCTCTTTCAGGCGCTGGAGCTGGAGGCGATCGAGCGTCTGGCGATCGAGCGTCTCCGCCTCCGGTTCGTACATTCTCGCCTTCATGGGGCGCTCGTTCCTCTCGAAGGGACATCCATCACGAGCTGCGCTCTCTGAGAGCGCGCAGCACTTTTTCCGGCGTGATGGGCAAGCTGTTGATGCGCACGCCGATGGCGTTGTAGATGGCATTGGCGACGGCCGCGGCGGTGGGATTGGTTCCCATCTCTCCCACGCCTTTGGCGCCGAAAGGTCCTTCCGGATCGTCGGTCTCAATGATGACCGTCTCGATGGGGGGGGCATCCATGATGGTGGGCATGCGATAATCGAACGGCGTGAGATTCAGGACCCGGCCCTCGTGCACTTGAAGGTGTTCGCTGAGCGCATATCCCAACCCCATCACCGTGCCGCCTTCGATCTGTCCCTCGACGTACATGGGATTGATGGCTCGCCCCACATCGTGAGCCGAAACGACGCGCAGCGGGCGCACCTTCCCGGTCTCCACATCGACTTCCACCTCTACTGCCTGGGCGCCGAAGCCGTAGGTGGCCGAGATGTTCCCCTTGCCGTCGGGTCCGAGCATCTCGTTATGAGGGTCGTACCAGCCATGGCCGATGATCACCTGGCCGCCTTGGCGAAAATGGCGGGCGCGCACGACCTTGTCGAAGGGAATGCGCTGCTCGGGTGTCTCTCGAATCCTCACGTAGCCATCACGGAGTTCGAGTTCGGCAGCCGACGCGCCGAGCAACTCTTCGGCGGTCTCCAGGATTTGCGCCTTGACCTGCCGAGCGGCGCGCAGAGCGGCATTACCGGCGATGAACGTCGTGCGGCTGGCGTGAACGCCGACGTCCCAGGGAGTCACCGCCGTATCATCGTTCACGATGGTGATCTCTTCTGGCCGGATGCCCAGTTCTTCGGCTACGATCTGCACGACGACGACGTCCGAGCCCTGGCCGATTTCTGTCGCGCCGGTGAGCACGGTCACCCGCCCGAAATCATCCACCTTGACGATGCAGCCACACCCATCGCTGCGGTAGATGCGGGCGCCGCCGCCCACGTTCATGGTGGCCGCAATCCCCACGCCGCGAGCGATCACGCCGTGGCGCGCGGGCGCCGCCCTCTTCTCGCTCCATCCGATCCGCCGCGCCGCTTCCTCCAGACATTCGGTCAGGCCACAGGTGGTGATCTTGATCCCCTGAGGCGTCTCCTCGAAGGGACGATTGGCGTTGCGCAGACGGAACTCCAGAGGATCCATGCCGATGGCCTCGGCCAGACGGTCCATCTGGACTTCGACGACGAATGTGCCCTGGGGATTGCCGAATCCGCGCACGGCACCGGTGATGGGATTATTGGTGTAGACGCTGTCGTAGACCACGCGAGCGTGGGGAACGCGATACAGGGAACCAATGGTTTCCATGAGCACCAGCGTGGTCACCGTCCCCCATGAGACGTAAGCGCCGTTGTCCAGAAGGACCTTGGCATCCCTCACCCACAACCGGCCATCCCGCATGGCTCCGGCGCGCGCCCAGATGCGCATGGACTGACGGGCCTCGCTCACGGCGAACTCTTCCTGGCGAGTGAACGCCAGACGGACGGGACGACCCGCCTTCCGAGCGAGCCAGACGCAAATGGGTTCGAACGAATACATGTCTAATCCGCGGCCAAAACTGCCCCCGATCGCCGTCTGGATGACGCGGATGTCTCGCCCCGGGATGCCCAGGGCTTCGGAGAGGTCTTTCTGGAGGAGGAAGGGGATTTGCGTCGTGCTCCAGATGGTCAGTTTACCGGAGGCATCAAAAGCGGCCAAACAGAAGCTCGTCTCCAGCGGCGCCGGCTGGACGTATCCCAGATCGAATTCGTCTTCCACGATGACATCGGCTTCTTCGAGGGCGCGATCCGGTTCGCCGTGGACATATTCCTGATGGCGAAACAGATTGCTCTGGCGATCCTCATGGATGAGCGGCGCACCCGGTTGCAAAGCCGCCTGGGGATCGAACACCGCCGGCAGTGGATCATACTCCACGCGAATGAGTTCGAGGGCCTCCTCGGCGATGTCCTCATCGATGGCCGCCACGGCCGCCACTTCATCCCCACAGCGACGAACTTTGTCTCCTTTCAGCGGCGTTCGGTCGCGCCCGTACCCGAAGCGCCGGGGTGGAAGATCCTTGGCCGTGATCACGGCTTTCACGCCGGGCAGGCGCTCGGCCCGCGAGGTGTCGATGTGGAGAATGCGCGCGTGAGGGAGGGGGCTCCGCAAGATCTTGCCATAGAGCATACGGGGCACTTTGACGTCGTGACCGTAGATGATTTGTCCCGTCGCTTTGGGGATGGCATCCGGTTTAGGAATCCGTTTGCCGATGATGGAGAACGTCCTCATGGCTTCCTCCCACGAGTAGTGAGCCGTGTTCCCTGCCGATTATCGGTGAAATGCGTTGAGCGACGATCGATCACCGCGAGCCGACCTCCGCCGACGCCATCTCTTCGGCCGCGGCCAGCACCGCTTCGATGATCTTCACATATCCGGTGCAACGGCATAAGTTGCCGACCAGAGCCCGGCGAACCTCGGCTTCGGTCGGATGCGGATTTTCCCGTAACAAGGCGTAGGCCGAGAGGATCATTCCCGGAGTACAATACCCGCATTGAATGGCTCCCCGTTGAACGAACGCTCGCTGGAGAGGGTGAAGTTCGCCCCCGGCCGACAACGCTTCAATGGTGGTGATCTCATGGCCCTCGGCGTCCAGTGCCAGCATGAGACACGAAGGGATAGGCGCCCCATCGAGGAGCACGGTGCACGCGCCGCAATTGCCGGTGCGACAGCCGTCGTTGGTTCCCGTCAGATCCAATTCATCACGCAGCACTTCGAGCAAAGATCGGTGGGGTTTGACCTCCAATCTGTACGTCTCGCCGTTGACCTTCAATGTGAGTGGATATTTCACCGATGGAACCTCCATAATGAGTGTGCAAGGGCCAGATGCTCATCCCGCATTCATGCCTCATCGTTCTGGAGAATGGGAGATCAGGTGTTCGAGCGCTCGTCGAGTGAGCACCTGGACCATTTCGCGGCGATACCAGGCTGAGCTATAGGTATCGTCGATGGGACGGGCGGCTTGAGCCGCTCGACGGGCGGCCTCCAGCCGGCGGTCTTCGGATAAGGGGGCGCCGATCAGGACCGACTCTGCTTCGGAGACGCGCAGCGGAGTGGGCGCCACCGCTCCCAGGACGATGCGGGCGTCCTCGGCCATCGCTTCCCGTTGGTCGAATTGCAACACGACGGCGACGCCGACAATGGCGATGTCCATGGCCTGCCGATAGATGTGCTTGAGATAGACGCCACGCGTCCGAGGGCGAGGGGGAGGAAGCAGGATGGCGGTGAGCAGTTCGCCGTGTCGGAGCTCGGTGTGACCCGGACCATGGAAGAATTTTTCCAGTCGCACGCGGCGCTCGCCTCCCGGTCCGACGATGACCGCCTCGGCGTCCAGGGCAATGAGCGGTGGCGCCATATCGGCCGAAGGCGCCGCATTGCACAGATTGCCTCCCACCGTCGCCAGATTGCGAATGAGAACCGATCCCATCTTCTTGGCCGTCTGGGCCAGCAGGGGATAGCGCTCGCCGATCAGCGAAGATCGAGCGATCTCGGCCAGGGTGACCAGTGCGCCGAGGCGGAGCCCGCCGTCCTCTTCGGGCGCGATGTCGTTCAGACCGGGAATGCGCTTGAGATTGACGATCGCGCGTGGCCGAAGATGGCCGTATCGCGCCTTGGTCACCAGATCCGTCCCGCCAGCCAGCGGATAGGCGCCCTCCCCGTGATGCACCAGGAGTTGAATGGCCTCGTCCAGCGTCTTGGGAGCGTAATACTCGAAGAATCTCACCACGAGCCTCCGGATGGAGATCGAAGGACGCGCCGAGTGCGTGGCGGCGTGCCTCTCCTCTTCATGCCGTCAGTCGAGCGGGCGCGAGATGATGATCGCCCGAAGACCAATGGATAGGCTGCCGCCCTTCCGGTCGTCCAACCGGCTGGAGGGCGACAGCTTGTCTGACC
>RFHM01000354.1 GCA_003696865.1 Acidobacteriota bacterium
ATGGGCATCCTTGTGAAGAATCGCTCTTAAGGGCCCCCCAACCCCCGTACCTTGACCTTATTATTGATACACCAAAAGCCAGAGAGCCGTCAAGGAAATCTTGGAGGAAATGGAAAGTATGGGGCCAGGAGGAGCCAATATCCTGATCGGAGACCCCCCTTAAGTCGTGTCATACAGATCCGGCTCGCCCGGAGGACGCGTGGCCCAACGCTTGTGCACCCAGAGCCACTGATCGGGATATTGACGGATCATCCGTTCGATGACTCGGTTGAACTGGGTGGTGTTGAGTTCGATATCCCGTTGAGGATCTCCGGTTCGGATGAGGTCAACCGGAGGCGCGAATCGGAGCCGGTGGATGTGTTCCTGTTCGTCCCAGATCAAAAATCCCGGCACCACGGGCGTGTCCGTCCGCAACGCAAAAGCAGCGATGATGGGGGAGGTGCAGGCCGCCCGGCCAAAAAAATCGCAGAAAATGCCCTCATGGGGTTGGGTGTTCAGATCCATGAGGATGCCCACTGTTTCGCCCCGTTTGAGTGCGCCGAGGACCTGCCGGGCCGCTTCCGCCTTATTGATGGGATGGTTTCCGCCGAGAGTCCGATAGCGCTCGATGAGACGATGCAGTCGTGGATTATCCAGTCGCCTGACCAGAAAGTGCATCGGATATCCGTACAGGGAGTGGGCCAACGAGCTCAATTCCCAGGCACCGAAGTGAGCCGTCAAGATGAGGACACCGCGACCACGAGCCCGAGCCTGAAGGAAGTGTTCCAACCCTTCATACCTGACGAGACGATGAATATTCGTCGGCGTGAGTTTGGGGAATTGGCTGAATTCGGCCAATAATCGCCCCAGGTTTCGAAACGCCCGTTTGAGAATCCGCTTTCGCTCGGGGGGAGAGAGATCGGGGAAAGCTAGCTCGAGGTTCCGCCATCCCACCCGGCGCAATCGTCTCCAGCACCAATAAACGATCCATCCAATCCCATACCCCATGGTCAGCGCCCAACGACGGGGGAGGGCGCCGAGGCTTTTGAGCAGTAACCATGCCGGGAGATATTCGATCCAGTCTCGGATGGGGTGTCGTGATCGCATGAGCGTCAAACGCAGGCACGCTTCTCTCTGACGTCACGTCCAGGAGAGCACATCCCATGCCCATGTTTACGGTTGATGATGCAGACGGGCCACGATGCGCTCTGGTGAGCGAGGAAACGTCGCCGCACCTGATGAACGGCCTGGATGGCAGCATATGGTCGATGAGCCCCGGTCGGCCAATGTCGGCACCGACGAAGAAGGACCGAACGAGCGATCGGAACGCCCGGTCGAACGTCCGCGGGCGCCTCGAGCCCGTATGGATGGCCCTCTTGATCTCTGGATGCCGGGATCAGATGTAACACGTCAACGCTCTCCCAGTATACGTCGAAGGTCTGCTGGCGTGCAAGCCGGCCGCCGTGCGCGCGACTCTCGCCAGTGCTTGTGACCCACAATGCGATGGGATACAATACAGCGGGCCGTGAGGGCCACGATGATGCGGTGACGAAAACCAAGATAGGGAGGAGCCTGACGATGAACTCGAGGATCAGTCTGGCCGTCATTTCAGTAATGGTTCTGTTGGGCGGGTGGGGCGTGCTGTTACCGTCGACGGTGGCGCAGCCTCCGGTCATTCACGTCCGTCCTGGTGATGCCCTGGGAGAGATCGTCGACCAAGCTCCGCCGGGCAGCACGATCATCGTAGATGCCGGAGTGTATCGGGAGTCGCTGACCATCAGGCAACCGAATATTCGGCTCATCGGCGCCGGCGCATCGGATGAGGGCACCGTCCTCAGCAATGAGGGAGTGGACGCCGACAATGGCATTACCGTCATGGAAGGGGCCGATCATTTCCAGTTGTCCGGATTCCTCATTCGCGGTTTCAACGAAAATGGGGTATGGCTGACCGGCGTCCAGGATTATCGCATTACCTATAATGTATTGGAGAACAACGGCGAATATGGCGTGTTTCCCGTTTTCTCTACCGGAGGGCTCATTGCGGACAATGTGGCCATCGGTCATTCCGATACGGGAATCTACGTCGGCCAGTCGTCTGGGGCCACGATTGCCCACAACGTGGCGTTTGGCAACATCAACGGGATCGAGGTGGAGAACAGCTCCGACTGCGTCGTCTCCGAGAACGAGCTCTTCGATAATGTGGTGGGCATACTGGTTGTCGAGCTCCCCCTGCTGGAGGTGCCAACAACTGATGGGGTGTTGGTCACCAGAAACTACGTTCACGCCAATAACAACCCGGGGGAGCATCGAACCTCGGAGCAGTTCATTCAAGCCGTTCCCGTCGGAGGAGGTATCCTGGTCGTCGGGGCCAACGGCGTGACGATTCAGGACAACGTCATTCTCAACAACAACTCGTTCGGCATTGGCATCGCTCGATTGCCGCGCATCTTCGATGCGCTCGATCCTCTGGTCAATCATATCCCTGATCGGAATCGAGTGATCGGGAATCTCAGCTTGCTGAACGGGCGCGATCCCGATCAGGAGAGGATACGGGCAGTGGGCATTTCCGATTTCCCCATCGGCGCCAATCTGTTCTGGGATGGAACGGGCCGGGATCACTGTTTTGAAGATAACATCGTCAATGACGACCTGGGAGGGACGAGTTTCCCGGCGCCGGAAGACTTGCCACCTTGTCCTGATGAAGGATGAGACGAGGGTGGTTGCGGGGAAGAGCGTCACCTTTTGAGGCTCATCGGGGAATCACTCCCCGAAGAGTCCCCCCTGGTCGGTCGGTCGGCCGAGCAGGTCGTATCCCAGATGCTGGTAGGCGGCGGGGGTAGCCATGCGACCTCGGGGCGTCCGATTCAAGAAGCCGATCTGGATGAGATACGGTTCGTAGATCTCTTCGATGGCGTCTTTCTCTTCGTTGATCGCTGCAGAAATGGTCCCCAGACCGACCGGGCCACCGCCGAACTTCTCGATGATGGTGAGCAGGATTTTTCGATCGATCTCGTCGAGACCGAATCGATCGACTTCCATGCGGTTCAGAGCGTAATCGGCCATCTGGCGGGTGATGCGCCCCTGGCCTTCCACCTCGGCGAAGTCGCGGACGCGTCGGAGCAACCGATTGGCAATCCGCGGCGTGCCTCGCGAGCGACGGGCGATTTCGCGCGCTCCCTCGGGTTCGATCTCGATGTTCAGGATGGCCGCCGAGCGCATGACGATGGATTCCAGTTCTTCCGGACGATAGAAGTCCAGGTGCAAATCGATGCCAAACCGACCCCGCAATGGAGCGGTCAATAGCCCCTTTCGCGTCGTCGCGCCGATGAGCGTAAATGGAGGGAGATCGAGCTTGATGGAGCGCGCCGCCGGTCCCTGTCCGATGATCAAATCCAGCTTATATTCTTCCATCGCCGGATAGAGAATTTCTTCGACGGCCGGATTCAGCCGGTGGATTTCGTCCAGGAAGAGGACTTCCCGTTCTTCCAGATTGGTGAGCAAGGCGGCCAGATCGCCGGCGCGTTCGATGACCGGTCCGGATGTGGCTTTGATCTCCACGCCCAATTCATTGGCCACGATGTAGGCCAGGGTCGTTTTGCCGATGCCGGGCGGACCATGCAAGATGACGTGGTCGAGCGCTTCGCCACGCCCGCGCGCGGCTTTGATGTAAACGCCGAGATTGTCGACGATCTTCCGTTGCCCCACGAATTCGCCGAGGAACCGGGGACGCAGCGCTTGATCGAACCGGCGATCTTCGTCGGTCGCGCCGCCCGTCAGGAGTTGTCGTGCATCTGAATCCGTCATACTCGTCACCGATGAACCTGGCGATGGGAATGCTGGCGGCAGGATCTCGCCCTGGCTCTCCCCCCGCTCGATTCAGCTTCCCGCTCTGACGTCCTTCACTCTCATGGCCCGTTTTCGCCGAGCGATGAGCAGCACACCGGCTCCCGCACCGAGGAGGATGGCGATGAACTGCGAGGTGGACAGCGGTCCGACCCACCCGCGCCAATCGGCGCGATAAAACTCGATGACGAATCGAGCCGCGGCGTACAACAGCACGTACATCAGCATGACCTGGCCGGGATATTCCCGACGACGTCGCAGCCACAACAGAAAGACGAAAATGAGGAACGTCGCCGCCGACTCATAAAGCTGCGTGGGATGGAGGGCCACGCCAATGGGCACGCCGACATTTTCGTGGGCCAGGGCGGTGAACTTCACCCCCACCCAGGACGTCGTCGGACGCCCCCAACAACAGCCCGCCGAGAAACATCCTAATCGACCGATGGATTGACCGAGAGCGATGGCCGGCGCGAAGGCGTCGGCCAATGTCCAGCCAGGCAGTCGCTGCTTCCAGATGAGCCAGGTGGCCACGCCCAGTCCGGCGAGAAAACCTCCATAGTAGACCCCGCCGGCGCGGATGAAATCCAGCGAGAAGATACGACGCCACTCCCGCGAGAAGGAGCCCCATTCGGTCCATACCATCAACAGCTTAGACCCTATCAGCGCGGCCACGATCACCCATATGGCGAAATTATAGACGGTGTCCTTATCCAAGCCTTCCTCGGCGGCCAGACGCGCTGCCAACCAGATGCCCAGGAGGATACCGGTGGCCAAGAGGACGCCGTAGGTGTAAACGGGGAAGTCAATATAGGGAATTCTGAACAATTCGGGATACATAACTATTCGCTGGGCAGCCCTTCTACCGGATGCGCCTGTCTCTCAGTTTTCGGCGATCGCAGCGCATCCAGGATGAGAATAGCGGCGCCCACGCTGATCGCCATATCGGCGATGTTGAATGTCGGCCAGCGGTAGGAGCCAATGGTGAAGTCGAGGAAGTCGATCACCGCTCCGCGTACCAATCGGTCGGTGAGATTCCCCAGCACTCCTCCGAGCACGAGCGTGAGGCCCCAGTGCGTCACCCGTTCCGAAACGGGCGTTCGCACCGCATAGAGGATGATGCCCGTGGCCGCAATGAACGAAATGGCGCCCAGTGCCAATCGTCCTCCGGTGCCGGCATCGGCGAAGAGGCCCCAGGCAATGCCCGCATTTTCCACGTAGGTGAGATGAAAGAATCCGTCGATCACGCTCACTCCCTGATGGTAACCCGCCTCCGGCAGATAGTGCGTGGCCAGAGCCTTGGTGAGCTGATCGAGGAGATAGATGATCACTGCCGCACTCAGGTAGCCGAAACGCTGCTTGATCGCCAGACGGTATCCTCGCCGCATATGTTAACTTTCCAATGTTTTCTTCTCTCCGTCAAGAGCCCGATCCCGGCCATTCCCGGCTGCGGTTGCCGAATGCTCGTTCGGAGTCCGCCCGGTGCCGTCGACTAGGACTGGGCTCTCGATTCCAGTTCCAGCAGAGTGGTGACGCACCGGTGACAGACGGTGGGGTATCGAGGATGCTGCCCCACCGAGGGAGAATAGTTCCAGCAGCGTTCGCACTTCTGACCCTCGGCGCGCATGACCTGGATGTGAAGCCCGTGATCCTCGGCGGGCCGTAATTCGGTTTGCGATACGATGAAGATGGCCGGGAGTTGATCCTCGTACTGGCTGAGGAGCTCGAACGATGGTCCCCCACCGGTGATGATCACCTTGGCTTCCAAACTGGACCCAATCTCTTTTTCCGACCGCTTGATCTCCAGTGCCTTGAGAACCTCGCGACGGATCTCCATCAACTGTCGCCAGCGCTGGAGGAGCTCTTCATCGCGGAAGCCGGCATCGGGAGAGGGAAACTCGGCCAGATGAACCGAGGGTCGCCAGGCTTCATTGGGCTGGTGTTGGCTGAGAAAGCGCTCCCAGATTTCGTCAGCCGTGAAGACCAGTATGGGAGCCATCAATCGCGTCAGTTTGTCCAGCAGGAGATAGAGTGCCGTTTGCGCGCTCCGTCGGGCGAGAGATTTGGGAGCCGAAGTGTACAGTCGATCTTTCAAGATATCGAAGTAGATGGCCGACAGTTCCACCGTGCAGAACTTGTAGAGCGAGTGATACACGACGTAAAACTGATAATCCTCGTAGGCCCGGCGCACGCGATGGAGTCGCTCCTCCAGTTCGGCCAGAATCCAGCGATCGATTTCGAGCATCTGGTGGGGAGGAATCCAGTCGCGCTGGGGATCGAAGTCCCAGAGGTTATTGACCATGTAGCACGCCGTATTGCGAATCTTACGATAGGCCTCGACCAATCGGGTGAGGATCTCGTTCGAAATGCGCACTTCCTCGTGATAATTGGATGACGCCACCCAGAGGCGGAGGATTTCGGCGCCGCTCTTTTTGATCACCTCCTGGGGTTCGATGACGTTGCCCTTGGATTTGGACATCTTCTCGCCCTGGGCGTCGACCGTCCAGCCGTGGGCGATGACCAGGCGGAAGGGAGCTCGATTCTTGGCCGCCAAAGCCACGGTCAACGAGGAATTGAACCAGGCGCGAAATTGATCGCCTCCTTCAATATAGACGTCGGCGGGCCAGGGCAATCCTCGTCGCGGCAGAACGGCGAGCGAACTCGTGCCCGAATCCAGCCAGACGTCGAGGATGTCCGTCTCCTTCCGAAACTGATCGTGGCCACAGTGGGGACAGGTGGTGCCCGGTGGGAGGAGTTCGTCGGGCTCCATCTCATACCAGACGTCGGCTCCTCTGTGCTCGAAGATCTGGGCCACATGCTCGATGATGGGTGGCGTGACCAGGATGGCGTCGCACTGCTGGCAGTAGAAAGCCACGATGGGCACGCCCCACAGGCGCTGTCGGGAAATGCACCAATCGGGCCGCTGGAGAATCACGTTGCGCATGCGCTCGTATCCCCACTCGGGCAGCCAGGTGACGTCTTCGATGGCTTTCAGGGCCCGCTGGCGCAGTCCCGTCTTCTCCATGGAAATGAACCACTGCGGGGTCGCCCGGAAGATGACCGGCTGGTGACAGCGCCAGCAATGGGGATAGGAGTGGGTGATGACCTCTTCGGCCAGGAGAACGCCCAACTGGCGCATGTGCTCGATGATACGAGGATTGGCCTCGAACACCTGCAGACCGGCGAAGTGTTCGACCTGTTCGGTGAATCGTCCCTGTTCATCAACCGGCGAATAGATCTCCAGTCCGTATTCCTGGCCAAGCAAGTAGTCCTCGTAGCCGTGTCCGGGCGCCGTGTGCACCGCTCCCGTTCCCGTATCCAGGGTCACGTGCTCTCCCACCATGAGGAGCGACTCTCGATCAATGAATGGATGACGCGCTACCAATCGATCGAGGTTCTTCCCCGGGAATCGGGCCAGAATGCGCCACTGCTTCCACCCGAGCTTCTCAGCCACCTCATCGAGAAGCGCGCTGGCTACGATGTAGACCTCATCGTCGACCTCCACCGCGCTATATTCCGCCTCGGGGTGGAACGCAATCCCCAAGTTGGCCGGCAGCGTCCACGGCGTCGTCGTCCAGATGACGATCGAGACCGATCGACCGGACAGGGCAGGATCGAGGCGAGCGGGATCTCCGGCCAAGGGGAATTTCACGTAGATGGAGGGGCTCTGTCGGTCACGATACTCGATTTCCGCTTCGGCCAACGCCGTCTGACAGTGAATACACCAGTGGACGGCGCGAAGTCCCTTATAAACGCTCCCTTCTCGGACGAACTGGCCGAATGCCCGCACGATATCGGCCTGGTACTGGAAGTCCATGGTCAGGTAGGGATGATCGAAATCCCCGAACACGCCCAACCGCTGGAAGTCCTCCGATTGAGCGCGAACGAAGTGGGCGGCGTGTTCGCGAGCGGCGCGCCGAATGTCGATCACCGACATGCGCGCTTTCCGGGCTCCCAACTTCTTATCCACCTGAATCTCGATGGGTAACCCGTGACAGTCCCATCCGGGGACGAATGGGCAGGCATACCCCATCATCGTCCGCGACTTGACGATGAAATCTTTGAGGATCTTATTGAGGGCATGGCCAATATGAATATTGCCGTTGGCATAGGGGGGACCGTCGTGGAGGATGAAGGTTTGTCGGCCCTGCCGCGATTGCAGGATGAGACGATAGAGGTCCATCTCCTTCCATCGCTTCAACCGCGCCGGTTCAGACTGAACCAGATTCGCCTTCATGGGCAGAATTCTCTTGGGAAGATTGATGGTCGATTTCAAATCCAATGGTGCTGACGTGGTCATGGCTCTCTCTCGAGATCAGAACGTCGATACGGGACAACGGTCACAGGGGGAGCGATGCCCCCGGCCCTCTCTCTCCTCTCCATGTCTGGCCTGAATATGGAATTCCGGCGTCGTGGAATCAGATGAACATCTCTTCATCTTGATAGGCCTTGTCGACGGGAATCTGCCGGCGCCGGGCAAAGAGAACCCCCAAAGCGCGTCGAACGCCAACCATCAGACAGTGGAATTCCTTGATCGGATCGAGCACTTCTTTTTGAACCAGGGCAGCGGTCTCATCGACGCGAGCCGCCGTTCGCACCAACAGGTCATCCCACCGCTCCACTTGATTCCGGGCCACGAGAACGGAATCCCGAGCCAGCGCTCGGAGTTCGATGGCTTGTTCGTGGGCCATCTGGCTGATTTCTTCAGCCGTCGTCGTCACCATGGCGGCCGCCGCTTGGGTTCGCTCCACCAGGGCCGTGACTCCCGCCCGCGCCTCCTGGACGATCGTCTGAGCCTCCTGGAGGATGGGCTCGATACGCTGGCGCGTGGCCTCCACGCTGATTTTCATGTCCTGCAGGACCCGATTGATCTGCAGGAGACAGACGAAGATGGCAATGAGAGCGCCCAGCGCGAGGATCGCGAAGACCAATTCAAAGATGAGGTGTCCCTGTTGCACGCACGTCTCTCCCTGAAGTTTAGCCTTCCTCGGCGAGTTTCTCCTTTTCCTCCTGGTAAGCTTGCTTGCCCGCTTCGATGGCCGCCGATAGGCGATCCCGTTGCTTGGTGACCGTCTCCTTGGCTTCTTCGATCACCTCTACGGCCTTTTCGCGACCGGTGGAGGCCAACTCTTTGGCCCGCTCTCGCGTCGTCTGGTAGGCTTCGGAGGCTTTGTCCAGACTTCGCCGCGTGGTATCGGCGATGTCAGCGCGGATTTCGCGCCCCGATTTGGGGGCAAACAGCAACGCCACCACGGCACCGAAACCGAATCCGATGACAAAATAAGCAAATTTGCTCGCCCCATTATCTTCAGCCATAGGTCCCTCCTTGACCGTACAATGTCCGTGTTGTGTAAGGTTGTAGAGTTTACATCCTCAGCCTGCTCGGGGTCAAATCTCACGAGGAAAGTCACGATCCCTCCGCCGCGGCGTTCTCCTCGGAGGGTGGAATTTTGTGTTGAAAAATCCTGTCAATTGTGGTTAGATAAGACTGGATATGACGG
>RFHM01000355.1 GCA_003696865.1 Acidobacteriota bacterium
TCCTTACACCACGATGATCAAACACTTCCCCGATCCGCGCCCATTCGTTCCTCAGCGATATGTGAGCAACATCGTGCTGGTCCCCGTTTCCGCCGATCAACACGAAGCCGCCATCCGACAGGTGAAGACCGTATTAGGCCGACTTCACGGCTTCCATCCCGACGATGAAGGGGCTTTGTGGATCTGGGATACGGTAGAGAGCGCCCAGATGGTGGCCAGCATTTTCGATTCCATGCAATTGTTTCTGGGCTTCATCGCCGTGGTCACGTTGAGCTTGGGCGGCGTCGGCGTGATGAACATCATGCTCGTGTCGGTGGCCGAGCGCACGCGAGAGATCGGCTTGAAGAAAGCCATCGGCGCCACCCGGCGAAGGATTCTCTGGGATTTCTTCATCGAATCGTTGACGTTGACGTTCCTGAGCGGGACGGTTGGCGTGCTCTTCGCCTGGGGAGCCAGCTCGCTGGTCAATCGCCTGCCACTGCCCGCTTATTTTGCCGGATTGCCGATCACCCGCACCACCGCCGTGATCGCCTTTCTGACCCTGACGGCAGTGGGCATCCTCTCCGGTCTCTATCCAGCCCGTCGGGCAGCCCACCTGACGCCCGTGGAAGCTTTGAGGACTGAGTGATGGGATCGATCATCGCCGAAGCCTGGAATGCCCTTCGTCACTACCGGCTCAGGTCAATCCTGACCATGTTGAGCGTCACCTGGGGTGTGGCCTCACTCATGCTCTTGCTCTCTTATGGTCAGGGCTTCGATCGCGCGCTGCTCCGGTCGTTTCAGGCTATTGGCAAAGACCTGATCGTCGTCTTCCCCGGTCAAACGAGCCTCCAGGCCGGTGGTGAGCGCGCCGGTCGGCGCATACGGTTGGAGATCAGAGACGTCAAAGCGATCGCCGAGCAGGTTCCCGCCGTCCAGGCGATCTCGCCAGAAGTGCGCCGCTACCTGGGGGTGAGCTTCGGATACCGCACCCGCGAGTATAGTGTGAGCGGGGTGACGGCTTCTTTCCAGTTCATCCGGAATATGTGGATGGCGGAAGGTCGGTTCATCTCCGACGAGGATGTGCTTCACCGGCGGCGAGTGGCCGTCATCGGGGCGACGGTGAAGAAGGAACTGTTCAGTGGCCGCCCTGCCGTCGGCCAGTCGATCAAGATCAAGGGAGCCCGCTTCACCGTGATCGGCGTACTGAAGAAAAAGGTCCAGATCTCCAACTATGGTGCCCCTGACGACATGCGCGTGTTTCTTCCCTTCACCACGCTCTCGGATCTGGTCGATACGAGATATTTGAGCAATATCGTCCTCACACCGGCCAACGGACCACTTCGATCCCGCGTGATCCAGGAGATTCGCGCCACATTGGCCCGTCTCCATAACTTCAACGTGAAAGATGAACGCGCCGTCCGCATCATCGATTGGAACGAATTCCAGGCCATCATCACCAACTTGAGCCTGGGATTGAAAGTCCTCCTGGCCATCATCGGCACGCTCACCCTGGGCATTGGCGCCGTGGGAGTGATGAACATCATGCTCGTCTCAGTGACCGAGCGAACGCGCGAGATCGGCGTCCTCAAATCCATCGGCGCCCGTCGGCGACACATCCTCTGGCAGTTTTTGATCGAGGGCGTGACCATCACGTTCACCGGTGGGCTGGCGGGCTTCCTCATCGCCGCGGCGATGACCAAACTCATCGGCACGCTTCCTCTCCTGGGACCATTGTTTGAGGACACGTCAGGTCAAGGCGATGTGCAATTGGAGGTCTCGCTCTCTGCCCTGCTCATTTCCAGTTTGATCCTCACCTTCGTCGGCCTGATCTCCGGACTGGTTCCCGCCATCCGGGCCGCCCGACTCGATCCCGTCGAAGCCCTGCGCCAGGAATAGCGGCGCATCACCCCGAGACACGTCGCCCCATTCGCATGCGATCGACGAGTCCGGCCAGTTCTCGTCGCATCACTTCGACCGGTCGCCTCGCCCATTGGCCATGACCGGGCAAAACCCATTCGAACCGGACATCGCGCAACCTGATCATCGACGCCGTTTGCTCGGACCAGGAGTACCAGCATACATCCGGCGAGGCACTCAATCGCTGGTGGGTGCGACTCCACCAAAGGTGATCCCCGGAGAAGAGAAAGCGGTTCTTGTAGAGCAAGACGGCATGCCCGGGCGTATGGCCAGGGGTGGGAATGACCACAAAATCGGATGTCAGCACCACCGGATCGCGCCCCTCGATGAGGACCTCGGCATCGGGCTGAGCGCATCGGTCCGCTCGATGGATGAGGCGCTGGCTGTGAAACCGGCGCGCATACAGATGGGCGTCGGCCACATCATCGCGATGCGTCAGGAAGATGGTGCGAATGCCTCCCCATTCTTCGAATCGCTTCACCAGATAGGGAAGATACTTGGGCGAATCGATCAACCAGTTGCCCTGAGGATGCCGGATGAAATAGCTATGGCCTCCATAGGATTTCGGCGAATTGAAACCACAGTAGTAGACGCGTTCACCCAGATGCAAGGGAAAATCCTGCATGACCGTCCGAGCACGGTTTCTGCCCAAAGCCCCAATGGACCCCGTCGGGCAACAGAGCAGTGCCCGCCAGGCTCGACGTCGCTGCTCCGCGGCCCGTGGCTGAGCACGCACGTAGGAAAACTCGCCTCGCTGGTCGAACGTCTGGGGAGCCAATTGACGACAGACATCGCAATCGATGCACGTGCGATCGACGAAAAACTCGCCGGGCACATTGAATGGCAATCGCTTGTTGGGATCCGCCATATCCCAACCTCCGGAATAAGCCCACTGGAGAGCCCTAATCTCGAACGGGGATCGGCCTCCACTGTTCATCGACGGCGACGTAGGTGATCTCTGCCTCGGTGACCAGTTCGTGTTGCGCGGGATCGGTCCGCCGCTGCACCTCGACTTCCACTTTCACCGTCACCGAGGTCCGGCCAACGCTCAGAGTGCGCGTATACAGACTGACGATATCGCCGACGTATACCGGACGTCTGAACGCCACCTCCTTCATGGCCACGGTGACGAAGCGCTTATTGGCATGTTTGCGCGCTTCCACGCCACCGGCCATGTCGATCAGACTGAGAATGACACCGCCAAAGATCGTCCCCGCCTCGTTGGTATCGCGCGGCAATAAAGTGACGCGCAAGGCGGGATCGCGCTGCCGTGGTGTGCTCTCCTCCATCGAAGCTCAGATGCTACCAAGCCCCACCGCCTCCAGGCAACCCGACGCCAGCGACTAGGAGGGGCTGCTCTGACGACGCGCCAGTCGATCACCCTGGTCGCCGGGTAAATTTAAGTAAAAATTCTCGCCCCAATGGGTAATTGTACTCATTCCCTTTTGCTGCTCGTGATGCCATAATAGAATTCTCGGCGCGGGGATGTATGGATGAGCGGACTTTTTCAGGATGCATCGGTCAAATTTTGTGATATAATGCGGCGGTCCGAGGACACGGCTCCGGTGCCAAGAGTCGAATAAAGAACGGCGAAAAAAAAGGCTTGCCCGGGCCGAGAAAGGACGAGGAGGAGAGAGGTGGACATATCCGGGTTCGCCCGCCTGGCGTCAGTTGTCGGGTTGTGGTTGGCGCTCTGCGGCGGTCAAGGCTTCACGGCTCACAGCCACAAACTCATCGCCCCCTCCAATCTCGCGCGAGAGCGCGTACCCCTATCCTCCGCATCTCCCACCGTCTACCTTCGAAACGGAGGGCGTCTGCCCACCGCGTACGCCGGTTCTCCGACGGTGCTCGAAGCTTGGCATCATCGCCGAGTCATCCCGCTGAGCCTGGCTTCCGGTGATCTTGACGAAGATGGGCTGGCCGATCTCATCGTTGGATACGGCGAGTCACACGGAGGATTCCTTGCCGTTTACCGAGCTCACCCCCATCTCCTCGCCGCTCGTGGTGTTGATCTCTCACCAGGGGGAGACCATCTGCGGTCGACCGGACGCGACGTTCAACCGTTTCGAACCCCGGCTCGCCTGGTGGAACTGCCCGAAGCGCCCCAGTGGCTGGTGACCGGAGATTTCGATGCCGATGGGCATCTGGACGTGATCGCTGCTGCCACGGGCGACGAGCATCTCTACTGGCTGTCGGGTGACGGAACGGGGCGATTAGCATCGCCGCGACCATGGACGCTGCCGGGAACGGTGGAGGCGCTCGCCGCCGGCGACATCAATCGGCGCGATGGGATACCCGATCTGGTCGTTGGCATCGAGAGTCTCGATGGGTGGGAAGCCCTGATTTTCCCATCGTCGGAGGGCGCGAGCCACAATCTGTCGGAGACTGTGCGCTTGCCGGGCCCATCTGTTGCGATGACCATCGCGCGATTAGATGACGATGAGTTCGGTGATCTGGCCGTCGTCGGTCGCGACGAGGATTCCGGCGAATCGTATCTCGTCATCGTCCATGGGCGAGAGCAGCAGCGGCTATCGGGCGAAGCGGGCGCGCTCGCGTCGCCGATCGTCATCGATCGCCTCTCATTCCCTTTCACCTTGATGTCGATGGCGACCGGTCATTTCCTCGATGATGGAAGTGCTTCATCTCAGCTCGCCCTCCTCGCCGATGAGGGGAGCGTGCTCATCGTCAGCCGGGATGAGAGCCGTCCTCAAGGATGGCGAACGGACATACTGGCCGGGGACATCCCATCCGGGATGACGCGCCTTGTCGCCGCGTCGATTTCTGGTCTTCCAACCGATGATCTCGTCCTCACGGACGAGCGTCATCAACAGTTGCACCTCCTTATAGGGAGCACGGTGGCGTGGGAAGGGGGTGACGTCTCGCGCGTCTCATCGTTCCCGCGCGGCCGTGCTCCCACTTTTTTTCCCCTGGCTGCCCCTCCGGTCACCGCGCTGCCCATGCGCCTGAATGCCGATGCTCTGAGCGATCTGGTGGTCCTCACTGATGACGCCCCCGCTCCAACCATCGTGTTGACGCAACCGGTAGCGACGTTCACCGTCGACTCGATGGGCGATGGGAGTGATGTGAATCTGAACGATGGCCTTTGCGATGATGGAACGGGCCACTGCACGCTCCGCGCGGCGATTGAACAAGCCAACGCCAATCCCGGGCCGGATCTCATCGCGTTTGCTCTCCCCGAAGCTGGCATCCCCACCATCAGGCCTCACCGCGCACTCCCTCCTATCACCGATCCGGTCACTATCGATGGCACGACTCAGCCGGCCGGCCGAGTGGAACTGGACGGTAGTGCGGCCGGGGCGGCGGTCGATGGGCTCCGCATCGTGGCCGGTCGCAGCGTCATTCGCGGACTGGTCGTTCATCACTTCGACGACGATGGCATCGAACTCGCCTCTGGAGGCGGGAACATCATCGAAGGAAACTTCATCGGCGTCGATGCGAGCGGAACGAAAGCGTCGGGCAACTCTTTCACCGGCATTCACGTCATCGATTCGGCGAACAATATGGTTGGAGGTACAGCCCCCGATGCGGGCAACGTCATCTCGGGAAACCGATTCCGCGGTATCGAATTAGCGGGACCGAACGCCCGCAATAACCGCATTCAAGGCAATCTCATTGGCACCGATGCCACCGGGACGAGCGTGGTGGGGAATCTCTTTGCCGGCGTGTTCGTCAATGGTGCTCCGGGCAATATCATTGGAGGGACGACGGCAGGAGCGCGCAACCTTATTTCGGGCAATTGGGACGGCGTTCGCGTGGTTGGCGCTCGGGCGACGGGCAACCTCATTCAGGGGAACCTCATTGGCACGGCGATTCGCGGCCATCGAGTCCTCGGCAACGCCGGCGATGGCGTCTGCATCGCCGATGCTCCTGGCAGCATGATTGGCGGTGCGTCGCCTCGAGCACGAAATATCATCGCCGGCAATAACGCCCGCGGTGTGTTCATCACCGGACGTCGCGCTCAGGGCAATGTGATTCAAGGCAACTTCATCGGCACCGATCGCACGGGAACCAGAACATTGCCCAACGCCACGGGCGTCCTCATTAATGAATCTTCACAAAATGTGGTAGGAGGCGATCAGCCGGAGGCGCGCAATGTCATCTCGGGCAACGGAGATGGGATCCGCATTATCGGCCCGGGAGCCACCCAGAATCTGATCGAGGGCAATTTTATCGGCACCGATGCCACCGGCCGGAGCGTTTTGGGGAACTCGCAAGACGGCGTCATCATCGACCGGGCCCCTGGAAATACCATCCGTCAAAACGTCATCTCCGGGAACAACGCTCGGGGCGTCTTTCTCTTCGGACGCGAGGCCGCCAACAACCTGATCGAGGAAAACCTCATCGGCACCGATGTCACTGGGACGATCGGCCTCAGTAACCTCTTCCACGGCGTGTTCATCAATAACGCCCCTCGAAATGTGGTCCACAAGAACGTCATTTCGAGTAATAACCTCATTGGCGTCCTCATCTACGGTCCCCAGGCAAACTGGAATCGAGTCGGCGAAAACCTCATCGGTATCGATGCGACCCAATCCGAGGCCATGGGGAATGCCGTCGGCATTTTCATCGCTGAATCGGCCAGCCACAACGTGATCGGGGCAGCCAACGTCATCGCGTTCAATAGTGGCGATGGCGTGTTCATCGAATCGGGGACGGGGAACACCGTCACGTCCAACTCCATCTTCGCGAATGCGGGCCTGGGGATCAACCTGGGCGCCGACCGAGCGACGCCCAACGATGACATGGCCGGCCGCGAGGACGCCGATGCCGGCGCCAATAATTTGCAAAACTTCCCCGTCCTTCACGAAATCGTCGCCGAGAACGATCTTCTTCGTATCGCTTATTCGATCACTTCCACGCCCAAGAATTCGCACTACCCCATCAAGGTGGAGTTCTTCAAAGCCGATCCCAGCGGTCAAGGACAACAGTATCTGGGAGCCGATATCTACACGTCTGCCGACCGTATGGACGGCGGCATCAAGCGGGTCTCGTTCAGATTGGGGAGCGCGATGAGGACCGGCGACTGGATTGTCGCCACGGCGACGGATCGAGATGGGAACACGTCAGAGTTCTGCCCGCCGGTGAAGGTCCAATCTCCGTGAATACGGCGAGCGGTCGGGAGACGTAGATCCGGCTCGCCTTCGCGCTGTGAGCCGCCGTCATCGGCGAATTCTCCGACTCGCTTCGTATGATCACGACACACCGTTTCCGCCACTGCGATCGAGAAGAACCCGCATGGAATCAATCCCATCAGAGAAGACGACCGGCGTCGGTTTCATCCACCGATCGCGCTCGGCGGGGTTATCCGAAGCACATATGTCGCCTTGATGTCAGAGGTCGAAGCGTCCGGGCGCGCCTGGATGGGGATGTGTATCTCCACTTCTTTGAAGTAGCAGAGGGCCTCTCTTTTGACCTCGCAATAGTAGATCACCAACGCGATGGTGAGATGCGCTTCCCCTTCCCCGAGCTGGACGGGGACGGCGAGAGGAAACTGCGGATGCTCAATCGTTCTCTCCATCCGCCCATCTTCAAACCGCAGAATCGTCCCCTGCACCGAGAGGCGCACCCGAGATGGCGCGTGCCGATTGAGCTTGTAGCCATCGGGGAGCGCCAGCGAGATGGTGAGCCGGCCCCGTCCTGGCCTCACGGCGTGCGGCTCGAGGGTGATCTTCTCCCCGGGGAACTCCTCTCGGGGCATGCGCCGATTCCATCGCTCGAGGCCCACGAGCATGAGCGTCGATACGCTCTTCGTCTTCAAATCGGCGACGCGGATGACATGGTTATTGGTATCGGCAATGTAGAGCTTACCGCCCGCCACGCTCACCCCACCCGGCTCATCGAACAGCGGCGCACGACCATCGCGCAGGCCCGCCTCACCGGTTCCCCACAGAGTCGTCGCGCGTCGCGTTCGCGGATCGATGCTCTTGATCTTGTTGTTGTAGGTATCGGCGACGTACAAGAGGCCATCGTGATAGGCGATGCCCAGTGGATGCTGCAGGCGAACCCGCGAGCCGATTCCATCGCGATCGCCGAACTCGAACAGATCGAGGCCGACGATCGTCTCTACCCGCCCACGAGGATCCAGATCGGCGGAACGAATGGCGCTCGCCTCGCTATCGGCAAAGTAGAGTTTGTCGCCGTCGGTAGTGATCCCGCTCGGCTGAGCCAATGCCGCTTGTCGAAGTGGCCCATCGATGCGAGCTTCGCGGCCACTCCCGGCATAGGGTTCGATCTTGAGCGTCTTCAAGTCCATCTTCCACAGTTGATGCCATCCGGCCATGGCGATATAGAGCGTTCCGTCATGGACGATGAGATCCCAGGGCGAGTTCAATGGCATCAATGAACCCACGCCCGCCGCGCGAAAACCACGGGCCTGCTCGCCCGTGCCAGCCAAGGTGATGACCCGTCGACGCTTCAAATCGGCGCGGCGAATGGCATGATTATCCGTATCGGCAATGTAGAGGATATCTCCATCCAGCGCCAGGCCTTGAGGATGATTGAACATGGCCTGTTCAAAGCTTCCGTCCTCGAATCCCATCTCGCCACGACCGATGACGTCGATGACCCGACCGGCGAGCGTGGCGACGACGATGCGATGGTGATTGGAATCAGCGACGAACAATCGATCGGAGGCCTCATCGGCCAGTACCTTGCCCGGGAATGAGAGCAGCGATGTGGGCGTGCGATCGCGCTCCAGGTGGAACCGAACCGGCCGGCGATCGATCAGTCCCCGCTCATCGAACGCCTTGATGACCTGACCGATGAACTCATCGAGCGCCTCGTAATCGACTTCTCCGGCGGTCGATCCGATGATCTTTCCTCGGGGATCAATGAGAAAAAACGTGGGCCAGGCGCGGACCATGTACCGTCGCCAGATGATCATGTCACGGTCATTCACCACCGGATGTTCGATCTCATAGCGCAGGATGGCCTGGCGGATGTTCTCGGTTTCTTTCTCGGTGGTGAACTTGGCCGAGTGAACGCCAATGACGACGAGCTCATTGCGATATTTATGTTCGAGCTTCTTCAACGTAGGAAGAATGTGCATGCAGTTGATGCAGCAATACGTCCAAAAATCGAGCAGTACGACCTTCCCTCGGAGTTCTTTGAGCGTGAGTGGACGGCTCGTATTCAACCATTCCATTCCCGAGGGAAACTCCGGCGCGTTCACCGTTCCTTCAACTCGCGGCATGGATGTCGTCTCCTCTCGCCGAGATTGTTGCACACTCGCTCCTGGAATGAGAGCCGTCGATAGGCCCACCACCACCGCCCAGCAGAGTGACCATGTCAGCCGACCCGTCACACGAGACATCACCGAACATGGTACCAGGGGATGAGAAGGCGAGCAATCCCCGTGGGGAAAAGCCGGTCCATTCCCGCTCGCCGGCTTCCCCCCGGCTCCACACGGTCACGAAAATCGATGCTCGCCCAACGGGCCACGATATCCGATTCACGACTGGCGCGTCGTATCACCTTTTCCCAGCGCTTCCAAGATAGAGATGACCAGCATGTTGGCCAAAGCCCGATAGATGGCCGCACCTTCCTCGGCAGTGGCCGCTGCCGGATCGCCGAAATAGGCGCGTTCACCGCCGGCCTCTTTGAACGTGCGCACGCCTTGGCGGATCTTCTTCGCCAGATCGATCTCCAGTGGCGGCAGCTCTCGCCGCACGCCCTCGCGCACGAGCCGGGGTTCGACGGCCAACACGAGCGATGTCTCGTATCGACCGGCATGACACGCGCCGCGCCGGAATTCCTCGGTGAGCGTCATCGCCCAGCGCCGCCGCCGCTTATCGGGAACCAGGGGACGTACGCCCGCCTCGCGCGCGACCTCATCGGCCGCCTCGTTGAGAGCGTCGATGTGATCCGGCTCCAGGTGACTATTGGCCAGACAAATGGTGCGGAATCCCTGATGCACGAGCGCCAGACAAACGTCCCGCACGAGCGCCACCGCCGTCGATCTTCTGATCGAGATCGTGCCGGGAAAATCGCGACTGAAATCAGTGACGCTGTACGCGAGGGGAGGCAACACGAGCGTCGTGATGCCCCGCTGATTCAATTGGTCGGCGGCGCGGCGAGCCATCTCCACCGAGA
>RFHM01000053.1 GCA_003696865.1 Acidobacteriota bacterium
CCAACGGATCTTTCAGTTTCTCGATCCTGGCACGTCCGAGGGAGATGCATTCGTCCATCGTCTGGTTGACCAGCGAGATGAGAATGTCATCTTTGTTCTTGAAGTAGAGATAGACAGTACCATCGGCCACGCCCGCTTCCCGAGCGATATCGGCGACCTTGGAATTGAAGTATCCGTTCCGCGCGAACACCTTGGCCGCCGCCCGGAGAATCGCCGTTCGCTTGTCGTTGGCTTTGGCCGGGGCCACTTTTCGCGATGAACTCATGTACGCTCCCTTGACGAAGATGACTGAATGAATGCTCATTCAGTAACTTATAACTATACGGCATCCGAGGAGGATTGACAAGAGGGGCGGGAAGGGTGATCGGTCGTCTCGCCGATCGGTGACCGCTCCGCGTCCCCGCAGCCCGCGCCCCACCGAACTCATCGCTCTGGAGCGGGACACCCAGGACTACCTGGAAGCCATCCTCGACCTCATCGCCAATCGTCTGCAACTGGATGAAATGACCTTCGAGAGATTGCGGCGGAGATTGCGACAGAACATAAAGAGGCAAGATCTAGAGCCCTCTCTCAGAATGATCAGGCGATTATCTCGAAAGAAGGGAATAAAGCCGGAAAGCTGGATTTAGAAGACGATATCTTCATCGAAGAAGCTTCTCATGACCTCCTTCAACCGCTCTCCCTGAGCTCGATCGAGGATCTCCTCGGCAATTGCCCGTTGCCGATCCAGCTCGGGCGTGGCCTGGGCTCGCTCCATCCATTCGACAAACAACTCCACATCGCGTGGCCCAAATTCATCCCATAATCTTCGAGCCGAAGCCTCGATGAGGTCCATATCGTCTTCTTCCGGATCGATCTCTTGAAGCTTTTTGACCAGCTCTTCGAACGTCATCATGGCCTCCTGGGCCTGTTGGCGGTTAGATTATATCCATGGCCGGAGCGAAAATCGAGGGTCTTGACGAGGCTCGTCGCAAAGCTGGATTTAGGTGATGATATTATCCTCGAAAAAGCTTAATAAGATTTCCTTAAAATGATTGGTCTCCGCTCGACTGATCAGGTTCTGAGCTAGTTTGGAGCGTTGCTCACGATTATCAAGGCGGTTGGCCCGCTCCATCCATTCGACAAACAACTCCGCATCATGGGGCCCAAACTCATCCAGTAAGCTCCGGGCCTCATACTCGATGAGATCCATATCGTCTTCATCCGGCTCGATCTCTTGAAGCTTTTTGACCAGCTCTTCGAACGTCATCATTGCCTCCTGGGCCTGTTGGCGGTTAGATTATATCCATGGCCGGAGCGAAAATCGAGGGTCTTGATGAGGCTCGTCGGATCGTGCGAGCCATCGGCGGGAAGATCAAGGAGCCGCGCCCGGCGCTGGATGCCATTGGCCGCCTGCTGGTCGATTCCATCGTGACCAATTTCGAGAAGCAGGGCCGACCCCTCAAATGGAAACCGCTCAAGCCGGCGACCGTCAAGCGCAAGAAGCGGCATCCGGATAAGATCCTCATCGAATCGCAGACGTTGATGGATTCCATCACGCATCGCGTCTCCGGACGACGCGTCGAGCACTGCCGCCCTGGCACACGGCGCACGATGCGGCGCGCTCCCACCGTTCACCGGCCGTCGAACTGTGCCAGCAGAGTGCAGATTTCATCAATAGCGTCCATCACATCGCTCAATCGCCCCGTGTGATTATTGGCCATGATGCTGAACACCAGATGCTCGCCTCCCGCCGTGGTCACATAACCCGAAAGCGTCGACGTGTAGGTCAGCGTTCCCGTCTTGGCGCGGATACGGCCTTCGGCCAGCGTGTCCATCATGCGGGATTCGAGCGTCCCATCGCGCCCGGCCAGGGGGAGCGAGTCGAGGAAAAGTTCTCGACGAGCATCCCGGTACATATAGCGCAGGAGATCGACAGTCGTCGCTGGCGTGACCAGATTGTGCCGCGAGAGTCCGGAGCCATCTTGCAAAGTGATGCCGCGTCGCCAGGCTCGCGCCGCCCGAAGCAGACGCCGGACCACATCCAGACCTCGGCGAGCCGTGCCCTCACCCCCCACTACGGCCCCCAAGGTGCGAAGCAAGAGTTCGGCGTGGAGATTCTGGCTGATCTTATTCACAATGCGAAGCTCATCGGCTAGAGGAATGGATTCCACGAAGGCCAATTCGGTGAGCTGAGATGTGTCCAGTGGGTGCGTCTGGCGGTAGGTGACATCGGCACGAAGGGTTCGACCGGTGACCTCGATACCCCGTCGTGCCAGGGCTTCGCGAAACAGCGTCGCCGCATAGAGCGCCGGTTGGTGAACGGCCACATAGCCATGGAATCCCTGTCCGTCGATGGGTACCTGGCCCCAGACTTCGATGGTATTGTCTTCCAGGCCGCGATGGACGCCGATCTCTTGCTTCGTTCCCGAAGAGACGGTGATCGCCTTATTGATCAAGGTGACGTAGGATGTCTCTGGCCGGATGAAAACGCGGGCCGGCTCGCCCGGAGCCGAGCCCGGAAGGACGGCCACTTCGATGGCATTATCGTCGATGGAGAGGGCGCTGATCTCCGCGCCATAATACCACTGCAGGTCATCCCATTCCCAACCCACGCCGAGAGGGGGATCGGAAAAATAACTTTCATCGCCGATGAGATCGCCGTGGATGGAGCGCACGCCGGCGGCCAGGAGTTGATCGACGAGATTCTCCAGCGGCGTGAGCCGGCTCTGACCGCGAGCGCGGGTGGAGAGATTGGGATCGCCGCGGCCATAAAGGATCACGTCCCCGTGGATAATGCCCCGCGCATCCGGCGGCGCCGTGGCGAACACGGAGGTGCGAAAGCGATAGGTCGGTCCCAGATAGACGAGGGCCGCGGCCGTGGTGTACAGCTTCATGTTGGAGGCGGGAATGAAGAGTCGATGCGCCTGATGACTGAATAATACCCGACGCCGATCCAGCGATTCGATCACAATCCCCCACCGCGTGGTGGCGAATTGTGGCCGTCGAAGGATTCGGCGAATGGCGCGTTGAAGTCGAATGACGGGAGCCGACGGAGGCGATTGCCAGAACGCGGGCCGGGAGATGTGAACATCGGATCTCGCCCGAGTCGATGGAAAGCCGATAGGATGGATCAATCCGATGAGCACCGCCCACCCGATCGTGACGACGGGCCATGACCGCTTCATGGCGTTCGCTCTCCGATGATGCCGATGGAGATATCCTCGATCGCTTCGCCTCTCATCACCAATGGATGCTTCACAACCTTAGCTCATTCGGGAGGGGAAATCAACGTGATTGATTCGTCGATGGGTTTGAGCTATAGTAACCGGTCGGGAAGGATGGTCGCGGCGTTCACAGAACAGATGGAACTCGAACACAAAGAACGCGCTCTTCGCCATCGCCTTCAGTCGTTGGGATCGGTCATCGTCGCCTTCTCCGGCGGCGTGGATAGCGCCTATGTGGCCTATGTGGCGACTCAGGTGCTCGGCGATCGTGCCTTGGCGGTCACCGCTGATAGTCCCAGTTACCCGGCCGTTCACAAGCGCGAGGCGCTGGAATTCGCTCGTCGATTCGGGCTCCACCATCTCATCATCACCACCGATGAAATCCGCGATGAGCGATACCGGAGGAATCCGACCAACCGCTGCTACTACTGCAAGACCGAACTCTATGCCAAATTGCGGCGATTGGCCGAAGCGCGCGGATTTGCGGCCATCTGTGATGGGGTGAATGCCGATGATCTGGGGGACTTCCGTCCCGGCCGCCAGGCGGCTCGCGAGGCCGGCGTCATCAGCCCACTCGTGGAGTGTCGCCTCACCAAAGCGGATGTGCGAGAGTTGTCCCGGCGCGCCGGTCTCCCCACCTGGGATAAACCGGCCTCGGCCTGTCTGGCATCGCGCATTCCCTATGGTATGGAGGTCACCGTGGATAAGCTCAAGGTGATCGAGCGAGGCGAAGACATTCTCCGTCAGCTCGGTTTCAAAGTGTTCCGCGTGCGCCATCACGGAGATATCGTCCGATTGGAATTCGGTCGAGACGAGCTGCCGCGGGCCATGAGCATGGAGATGGCCGAGCGATTGACCAAAGCATTCAAGGCGCTCGGCTTCACCTATGTGACGATAGATCTGGAAGGATATCGCTCGGGCGCGCTCAACGAGACGTTGAAGGGGAGGCGATTGCCGGTGCTGTGACTGATGCTCTGGAGATGTTCGTTCTCCATCCGGCCTCGACCCGAGGGCCGATGAGTGTGGGCACTCAGGACGATCATCACAAGTCGAGGGAAGCACGCCTCCCCTTGTGGATATGATGTTCCCTCGAAACTCACCGCCGAGGCGCAGAGAACGCAAAGATCCTCCGACGG
>RFHM01000356.1 GCA_003696865.1 Acidobacteriota bacterium
GGTAAGGAAGTGCTCGTTGCACATCGCTCAACATCACGGCCACATCCTCCGGCGAGAGCGTTCGCTCGGCAAAGGGAAAATCATTCGGCGAAGCCATGAGATACGAGAATAGGGCGAACGCCACGCTGCGCACCTTGGCCGCATCCGCCGGCTGTGATGAGTCGCCATTCATTCCGGTTCGTCGAGAACGAGAATCGATGATCGCCATCATCACCATCACGAGTCCTTTTCGTATCGCTCGACCTCAACGGTGAAATCGCGATAAGTCTGATTGGGAGCAAATTGAAGGAGTCGATGACCAAGATGACCATAGCCACCGACCATCGAAGTCGGCTTGATGAGGCCGGCCGTGCAAATGACGGCAGAAAAGTTCTGCCGATTGGGAAACATCATTGGATCCCACCCGTGATACATGAACAGCATGCCCGGTTGAATACCAGGGCTGACTCTCGCTCGAGCGAAAAACTGGCCGGCGGGATTGAACACGCGAACGCGATCACCATCTCTGATCCCTCGTTGGTTCGCATCTCTCAAGCTCAGGTAGATGTCTGGCTCGCCTCTCTGGAGCTGAAGCAGCAGAGGATGATCCCGCCACATGGTATGCACTCCGTGCCGGGCATGCCCCATGATCAATCGCAACGGATAGCCGCCTAATCGCAGGGGTGATTTGTAACTGGGAAGAGCCTCATCGAATTTGAGGAACCAGTCTTGATCGAAGTAAAACTGCTGCCGTCGAGTCATCGTGTTATATGGTCGCTTGTGGACAACACTATCGGGGATGTCGGTATGATACGGCGATTGGTGAGACTGCCACATCGTCGATTCGGATCCATGAACGCGAATGATTCCTCGCGCGGCGAGCTCATCGAAGCTGACCTTAGGAACGCCGGGCGTACGATCCAACAGGAATTGGGCTACATCTTTGATACTCTTGATTCGACCATTCATGGTATAAAGATCCAGATATTGAGTGAAATCGCGCTTGAACTTGCGCCCATTGACCTCGTCCTCGATTGGTGGAATGCCGCGTTCTCGGGCCCGTTGACTGACCGCCTCCAACAGTCGATACATCGCCGTCCAGTCATCGACAGCCTCGCCCAATGGCCGAACAGCCGCATCGAGAACCTGAACATAAGGGAGTCGGGCGTGGAACATGAGATCCGCCCGCTCGTAATGGTGAGCAATGGGTAAGACGTAATCGGCATGATGTGCGGCAAATCCCATATCGGGAACGAGCGCGACGATGGTGTCCAACTGATCGAAGCCCGTCGCGCGCCAATGATTGGCCGACGCTCGCCATCCCGGTCCACCATTACCCGCGAAGATGCCCATTTTCCAACCCTTGTTCCCGTAGGAGGGGAACCATCCTTCCCGGATGCTCTTTTGATAGTAGAAATCGATCGTCTCGGCCAATTCCCGCCCATAAATCTTTTCGTTGAGCTCCTTCATATGACCTTTCTCATAATCCCAGGTCGTTCCGGAAAGCATTCGCAGACTCGGCCCGATCCCCGAAAAGGCGAATTCGAATAATGATCGAGGATCCAAGGAATTGAGGATCTGAAGTCCACTCCCCTCATATCCAATATTCCCGGTGAGCGACAGAATGAGCAACATGGCGCGGTGGAGAAGATCGCCATGAAGCCACTTGCATGGTTGATATCCCGTATAGATGAGCGCCGGTTTGACAGTGGCCAGCTCACGGGTGATGTGGTGAATGACGTCGGGATGAAGCCCGGTCACCTGAGCTGCCCACTGGGGAGTGTATTGGGCCATTTTCTGCTTGAGGAATTCGAATACGGTCGTGACTTCCACCTCCCCATCAAGCGTCCATACCGTCCAGCTCCCTTCCAAGGCCGGTCGAATATGGCCCAATGCTAATGAGGAGTGCTGCGCCCGATCCAATACGGGACTCCCGGTTGCTGGAGCGGGGACTGGCCTAGACGTTGCTTCGTCCCATAGATAGAAGACATTTTCATCGCCCCCCTTGATGAAATCTGTTTGGCGAAGGAAGCGACGGGTATCTTTTCGGACCAGCAAAGGAAGATCCGTCTGCTCGGTGATATACGTCGGCTGATACCACTTCTCCTTGAGGATGAGATGAATCATGGCCAGGGCGAGAGCCAGATCAGTTCCCGGCTTGGGATTGACCCATTTGCTGGCATGCATGGCCGTGGCATTGAACTCCGGTGAGATCGCGACGACGGTGGCCCCGTTGTACTTCGCCTCCCAGAAGAAATGGGCATCGGGCAGTCGAGTCACCGCGGGATTGGTCGCCCAGATGATGAGCGTCCGAGCTTTGAACACGGAAGCAATCGTATCCCCGATGGTTGGCGTCCCCAAGGTCATATAGGCTCCCGTGGGAAGGTCGCCAACACCCGAATAAAACTCGGGAACGGAAACGCCCGTGATCGCAGCAAATCGAGAGAAAGCAGCCAGCGTGGCATATTTGATGACCATCTGGGTGCCGCTCCCCGTGGAAATGGCGTCGGGTCCGTAGGCGATCGAAATGTCGATGAATTTGTCGGCGATTTCCCGGCACGCTTGTTCCCAACTGATGCGCATCCACTTCCCTTCTCCCCGTTTCCCCACCCGCTTCATCGGATATAGCACTCGTTGTTTGCCATACATATACGAAGAATGACACAGTCCCTTCTGGCAACCACGAGGATTATAATCCGGCGCATCACCCGAAGCTCCGTACTCGGCCTGCTGTTCCTCTCGCCAAACCAACCCGTTTTTCACATAAATGTTCAATGCACAGGCTCCGGCACAATTCGTCCCATGAGTGCCGTGAACGACCTTGTCCCAGGTCCACTTCTGCCGATAAAGATCTTCGAATCGGCGATAGGGCCCGAATGGTTTGATATTCAGATCGGCCAGAGAGTGGGGCGCATAGTTGAGCATCAACCCCAACGTAGCCAGTCCTGAGCCCTTGAGAAACCGACGACGCGTCACCCTCGATTCTTTCATAGTTTCGTCCTCCTTGATGGCCGTATGCCTGGCATCCTTCTCCGGCTCATCGCTCTATTGCTCGTCCTCGTCGGTCTGGATAGACTTTCACTGCCGGGAACCGTTCCTGACCGGGACGAGGGAATGGCTGTTTGAGAAGAGACGCCAGGAACATCAGATAAGGAGATGACCACAATGAGTTTCCGGAAAAGCGCGACGTTCATCGTTCTCCTCATGACGCTCATTTATGCCGTTCCGCCAGGGAGCAAAGGAGCCTCCTCAATCGCCGAACAGCTTCCGCAGTTCTGGCTCGTTCGTTTCGTTGAGATCGAACCTCATAAGGTCGATCAATTCGAACGCGCTCTCCGCGATCGCGTCCAGGCCATGCGACGCCTCGAGCTGGGGTCCGAGTGGACCTGGTACGCCACTCGGCGCCCCGATTTCACCTACACTTTCGCTCATCCCCTGGCGTCGCTCTCGGAACTCGACGCTCTATGGAAGCGCATCTACCAGCCCGAAGACATACTGAGGGAGAGCACTATCCGACGTTTACTGAATCGGGAGCGAGCGGCGATCCGGAGTTATCAAAGCGAACTCATCCAACATCTTGAATCCTGGAGTTACCATCCGAAAGCTCCCACCGCCAAGACTCCCCCTCGATTTCAGCGCGTCGTTCTGGAGTGGGTCAGACCAGATCGACGCCCTCAGTACGAGGAGGTGATTCATCGATTCCGAGAAGCATTGGCCAAGATCGCTCATCCATTGGGGTACGACGCCTATCGCATCATCATCGGCAGTGGATCGTTCGCCTACGTTTGGATGGCCCCGAGCGCCGAGTATTATTATCGCACAAATAACCTCAGCGAGTTGTTAACTCGAGCGCTGGGACGAGAGGAGGCCAATCGGCTCGTCCAACGATGGCATTGGTGCTTGCGGAAGCGCGAATCATA
>RFHM01000357.1 GCA_003696865.1 Acidobacteriota bacterium
ATTGTGGCCCGTCCGCCGGTGATGAAGTTGAAGAACAGCTCCCAGCTTTGTCGGATGTTCTCCAATTTGTTGATGTCGGCGGCGGAGACGGAGCTCCCGGGCGGAACGACGAGAACGAACGCCTGTGTGAAGTGTCGTGGCGCGATGGGGTAGGGAGGCGTTCGTTGCCCTTCCACTTCGATGATCTGAGACACGGTCACATCGCGGCGCGTTCCCATGACGGTCACGCCCACTTCGGGAGGGCTGCTCGCCGTGCGCCCGTCGGTTTCTGTGGGATCTTTGATGTAGAAGAAGGGCGGGACTTCGCTCGGCGCCGCCAGGCCCATCAGGTAGCGATCCAGCATGCTGTACCTGGTCGTCGCTTCGATGGAAGTGAACGATCCATTGCCATTGTCGAGCCAATTGTTCCCTTCCATCTCCGAAGCGTCGGTGTCGTGGAAGAAACTCCAGTGCGAGAACCCGCGTCCCAGGAGATCATTGCTCGGATTCCCATTGTCGTTGAATTGCACATAGGCCAGCCATCGATGGCCCGTCTCCTGAGCCAGGATGTCCAGGGTGGAATTGGTGTGCAGGAATGTCTGCACCGGGTTGTCCGGATACTCGCTGAGTTTATTCATGTTGAGGAAACTCTGCAATCGCCCGGCACTGCCGAACGCTTCCGGGCCGCCATTGAACGTTCCCAGGCTCCGTCCAATGCCTTGGACATCGTTCTGGATGGCGGCGTGGAAGGCGAATCCATTGGTGATGACGTCATAGGGATAATCGCTGGCGCCGAAGACGACCAGGAAATCGAAGTCATCCGGGTGCGTCTGGTAGAATCGCTGGCCGATGGCGTGAATCTGAAACGCCCCATCGAACAGTTCCAGAATGGCTCGTCGCGCGCGATCGAGGGGGAGGTCGTCGGTGTAATCGATGGGGGTGGGGAATAAGGCTCCTGGCGTGATCCCCGTCAATCCGATCTTGGATTGAACGTCACTGAAGCTGATCACAATCCGGTCGTCATCGAACAGGACGATTTGGAATGTATTCAATGCCCCAGTCCCCGCTTCGGGGACGTGATCCCAAGTGATGACCAGGCGATCGGTATCCGATCGCACGGTTACGGTGCCCCCTTGGCTGGGGTCGAGGTCCGTCCAGAATCCGGAGATGCGCCCCACGACACTTCCCAATACCGGCGTGGCATTGCGCGCACCGCGACTGAACGTGAGATTTCCATTGGAGTTAACAAAGACGGCGTCGCGGCTGCGATTATAAAATCGGAAGGGAAAGGGAATGGGCACCGAGACGAAATCATCGTCTCCCAGAGTCAATGGAGTGCCCGGCTCGGTATCGAACGCGAAGGGAACGAACGAAGCCGTATAGGTTCGATTGTTGATCCGCTGGAACTCGATGGAGCGACCGTTGAGATCGAAAATGTGGGTGAGCGTCCCATCGTCATGGAGGACGGCGATATTGCCCACATCGAAGTCGGTCGGGCCTTGTGTCACCGCCGAGAGACGAGCCCGAGAGTGATCGGTGGGGGAGGGAATATGATGACGTTCGGCTCCGGTTCCCGGCCCGACGCCATGAGGAGTCTCCAATTCATCGTCTTCCCACATCAGCAGGCCCATCTCGGACCCCAAAGTGAGTCGCGGCCGTGTCCCGGACTCGATGGTGAGCCAACCGAAAGCGACGTTGTCCGGCAGCCGAGCGACCCATTCCCAGTGACCACCACCATCGGTGCTTCGATAGAGTCTGTTTTCGATCTTATGGGAGTGTACCGGATATCCAATCAGCGCATAGAGCAACTCGGGGCGATGATGATCGATCGCCAATAGCGGGGGAGTGGTGCGGTAAGGGAGTGAACCCGGCAAGCCATGCTGGGCGGCATACCAATGCTGGCCACCGTCGCGACTGATATAGATGCCATAGACATCGGTGACGGCATAGAGCACCTGGGGATGGCGGGGATCGATGGCGAGGTGAACGATCGGTGCCACCTCGGCCGCTCCCACGGCCGGCGGAAGGCCACAATTGACCGGCTGCCAGTGACGACCCCCATCGCGGCTGCGAAGGATGCCCGAGCGTCTGGTACCCAGATAGAGGACCTCCGGTTCACGCGGAGTGACGGTCAGGCTGAGAGGGAGGATGTCTGGAGGGAGGGCGGCCTGGGCGTACCAACGTCGCCCCCCGTCAGGGCTGACCAGGATTGTGCGCTCGCCGAGGAGGAACACCTTCTTGGACGCCGGCGCGATGGCCAGAACACCTCGGGATGAGTGACCGACGGTCAGGGGCACGGCCAGTCGTCGCCAATGCGTTCCTCCATCATCGCTCAGATAGAGTCCCATCCGAGTGGCGGCATACAAGCGGCCCGGTTGATGGGGATCATGTTGGATCTGGCGAACCCCGGCTCTCTGTAAAGGAGCCGGGAGCGCCTGCCAATTCACCGCTGGAACGGGGAGACGGGGAGATACTCGAGGGTGAAAGGGATCGTGAGCCCTCGAAGAACGGCCTCCCCCGAGGACGAGCAGAAGGATGAGGAGACAGAGAAGAGATGACGTTTTGATGAGAGAGCGTTCCCGGAAAAGCAAATCCCATTTCCCGTGTCTCAATCGCACCATATGTTCCTCCATGCAGGTTTTGAGATTCCGGGCTTGAGGAATGGTAACCTGAGTTCCACCGCGGATTCAAGTCGTTCACCTCGTTTCGCGCTCCGGTCAATGGAACGTCTCTCAGGGACATCCCGGGATTACCAGAATGCCCCTTCCGGGAAGCCGATGCCCAGATTGCCGACGCTTCGATGGAACGGGAATCTTCTGCCCGTCGGTTGATCATCGTGTCATCCGATCAGGTTGAGATGGAAAAAATGGACTTGCCTTCGATCTGAAAGTAGCTTATTCTAAGATACGGTACACGAGAGAGGCCATAATAATAATGACACCACTCAGGACAAACTGAACCACAAAAACGCTCAGGGGACGGGAGGCTGTGGGAGAGGCGATGGCACCAGAGATGGAGAGGGCTTATGGTCAAGATCTTGATCGTCGATGACGAAGAACCCGTCCGTCGGTTTTTGATGAGCGCCTTCCGCAACGAGGATTACGAGATCGATCAAGCCAGCAGCGGAGCGGCAGCAAAAGATCTGCTGGTGCGAACCATTTATGACCTGGTGATCACCGATCTCAAGATGGAACCCGTCTCGGGGATGGATGTGCTCCGGTTCATCAAGAGCACGTCGCCGCAAACGGAAGTGATGATGATGACCGCCTTTGCCACCGTGGACGTAGCCGTCCAGGCGATGAAGGAAGGGGCGTGCGATTTCATCACCAAGCCCATCAGTCGCGATGAACTCCTTCAGCGGGTGAAGAATGCTCTGAATCGCCGGCGATTGGAGCGAGAGGTGGCTTTTCTGCGCACAGAGTTCCAGCGCCAGTTCAGTTTGGACAATATCGTCGGCCAATCGAAGGAAATCAAGCGAGTTCTGGACACCATTCGGCGGGTAGCGCCGAGTGAGAGCACGGTGTTGGTGACGGGGGAGACGGGGGTGGGGAAGGAGTTGGTGGCCAAGGCGATTCACACGTTGAGTCGGCGGGCGGGGCGGCCGTTTGTGTCGGTCAATTGTGCGGCGTTTCCCGAGCAGTTATTGGAGAGCGAGTTATTTGGGCATGTGAAGGGGGCGTTTACCGGGGCGGTGCGGAGTCGGAAGGGGTTGATTGAGGAGGCCGATGGGGGGACGTTTTTTTTGGACGAGGTGGGGGCGATGCCGTTGGGGGTGCAGGCCAAGTTGTTGCGGGTGTTGGAGGAGCGGGTGATTCGGCGGATTGGGGAGAATCGGGAGGTGGCGGTGGACATTCGGGTGGTGGCGGCGACCAATCAGGATTTGGGGGAGGCGATCCGGGAGCGGGCGTTTCGGGAGGATTTGTATTATCGGTTGAATGTGATCACCATTCATGTGCCGCCGTTGCGGGCGCGGCGGAGTGACATTCCGGTGTTGGCCGAGCATTTTCGGCAGGTGTATGCCGAGCGGGAGGGCAAGGCGGTGGGGGGGATAGCGCCCGAGGCGATGCGGGCGTTATTGGCCTATGAGTATCCGGGGAATGTGCGGGAGTTGAAGCACATCATCGAGCAGGCGGTGACCATGGCCGAGGG
>RFHM01000358.1 GCA_003696865.1 Acidobacteriota bacterium
CGGTGAGGTTGTGGACGCTGGCGGAAAATCTCGGTTCGGTGGAATCGCTGGTTACCCATCCGGTGACCATGACTCATGCCGATGTCGATGAAGCCGAGCGGAAGCGCGTGGGCATCACCGATGGGCTGGTGCGCCTCTCCGTGGGCATGGAAGACGTTGACGATCTCATCGAGGATTTGAAGCAAGCCCTGGACGCCGTGTGAGTGACCGCTGGGCGCCGCGCATAGTCCACCACGAGGAGATGTCCACCGGTGGAAGCGGGTTCCCGGTGGCCGCTCATCGGGGAGTTTCGGATGAGCGAGAGGCCATTGATGAGTATCCGGAGCGTGTACCGCCGTCCAGCGATCGTGACCGGGACCCGTTGCTTTGATAGCGGAGGTAGGGTACACTCAAGCCGAGCCAAGGAGAGGCAACCTGCCGCTTCTTGAAAGGGGGAATCATGGTGAAGCGAAGAACAGCCCTACCTGTTTTCCATCGCCAGTGTGGGCCGGGGCGTCTCGTCTGTCTTCTGGCGGTGGCCGGTCTGTCATTGGTGTCGTTATCCACGTCGTGGGCACAGATTTTTGGTCCCACCATCGAGGAGCGGGAAGACAACAACTCGGTGGCTCAAGCGCAACCGATACCGCTTCCCTCCGTGGTGCGCGGCGCGCTCAATGGGGCCGATGAGGGGCAAATCCTGATCAGTCCGTTCGACGATCTGGACGATCTGTTTCGATTCCATCTGCCGGAGCCGGCCAAAGTGACTGCCTCGTTGGGATATGGCGCGGGGAGCACGGGCGGGTTTGTGCCCGGGATCGGGGTCGTGAACGTGCCGGCCGATCTGGATCTTTACCTCATCGGAGTGAGTCCGCTCCGATTGGTCGACGCCTCGTTGCTTCCCGCCGAACAATCGGAGATCATTCCTTCGCAATCGGACATCACTTCGGGCGGCGTGCTCCCGGCAGGGGATTACCTCATCGGCATCACCGATTTCAGCGAACAGGCGATCCTGGCCGCCGGCGGCGATGTCGATGAGACGACGGATTCGCGATACCTGCTCCGCATCGGCGCGCTCGATCTCGCCGGTCAGCCCCTGCACGTCGAAGCGCCCGGCGAACGCGCGATGGTCGATCCGATCCCGCTGCAACCGTTACCTCGCGGCGCCGAGGTGGAGACCGAGGATGGATCGATCATCCGATTACAGGATCTCTACGCCTTCTCGTTGACCTCACCGCGCCGGCTGAGGTTCGAGGCGCTCGCCGGCGATGGCCACCATCAGGTGCCGGTGTATCTGATGCAGCGGGAGGAAGGAGAGTTCCGCGTTCTGGTCGGTGGACCTGACGGTCGCATCGAACCGATGGAGTTACCGTCGGGAACGTACCTCGTCGGCGTGCGTCGGAACCATCTCCGGGCGCGGTCTCATCGGATGATCTATTCGCTGGCCATTATAGATGGCGATGACCCCACGGGTCGGCGGCTGGCGGCGGGCGTCATTCGCCTCAATCGCGCCGAGGAGCGTTGACGAGAGCGAGTGGGATTCAGAGACTCGGAGATCGGTGGGCCATTCGTCCACAGAGTGACACGGCCAAGAGCGAGGGAATAGCTCACAGACAGCCAGAAGCGAGATGGGCGCGGATTCTTTTCCCGCAGTCGATCTGTGGAGATCCCGCCGCTTCGGTGTTCCTCCGTGTGCCATTTTTGAATCGCCCGCCGATCGGCACAGCCAGAGGTGAGATGAGGGAAGCTCCGCAACTCGCCTGCGGGGAGGCGTCATGGTGTGAGTTCGTTTGCGGGCGGATGTTCACATGTCCTTCCTTCAGCGCTTGAAATGTGGCGGAAATCGACTGTTTACGTTACATTATCTCGCAGGAGACGCCATATGACGAGACAACGAAACCGTCGTCTACTCCCACGCATCGGGTTGACCGGGGTCGGATGGCACATCCTGATCGGGCTCATCGTTCTCGGTGCTCTCGCCGCGAGCGCGACGGGACGGTCATCGGCTCCGGTTCAAACTCATGGTCAGGCGAGCGGCGATGTGACCGATACCGGCGCCATCGTCTGGACGCGGGTCAATCGCGCGGCTTTGGTGAGCGTGGAAACGGCCCTCGATCCCAGTTTCACCGACTCGCAAACGACCGGCCCGGTGATGGCCGAACTGGCCACCGATTTCACCGTCCACATCGCGCTCACCGGTCTGGAACCTCATCGGCGATACTTTTATCGGATGCACGCTCAAGATCCCCAAGATCCGACCGAGGAATCGGTGGGACCGACCGGGACGTTCATGACCGCTCCGGCGCCGGACGACCCGGTCTCGTTCACTTTCGCGGTGAGCGGTGATTCCTGGGCCCGATTTCAACCGTTCCGGGTCTTCGCCGCCATGGGCGAGATGGAACCGGATTTCTTCCTCTATCTCGGCGACACCATTTACGCCGATCTGAGTCTGCCACCGGCGCGCACGTTGAACCAGTATCGGCGGGCGTATAAGGTCAACCGCCGCGATGAACCGTTGCGCACGTTTTTGAATCTCACCTCGGTCTATGCCATCTGGGACGATCACGAAGTGGAGAACAACTTCGACCGCACGCATCCGCGGATTCCCATCGGGCGACAGGCTTTCCTGGAGTACTGGCCGGTTCGACGGAACGCCGAAGACCCCAGGCGACTCTATCGATCGTTCCGTTGGGGTCGGGCGGCCGAACTCTTCATCCTCGACACCCGTCAATATCGCGATCCCAGCCGGGAACCGGATACCAGCCAGAAGACGATGCTCGGCGCCCAACAGAAAGCCTGGCTCAAAGCGGCGTTGCGACAATCGACGGCCACATTCAAGTTCATCGCCACGTCGGTCCCCTTACGATTCCATGGCCGAGACAGTTGGGAAGGGTATACGGCCGAGCGGCAAGAGCTGTTCGACTTCATCCGGCAGAACGACATTCGCCATGTGATCTTCCTGGCCGCCGACGTGCATTATGCGGCGGTCATCAATCACCCGGAGGGCTTCAAGGAGATCATCGTCGGTCCCATCGGTCAACTGCTCTCCAAGCGGCAGCCGGCCGCCGGGCATCCCGAGACGGAATTCAGCTCCAATGAAGCGTTCAACTACGGGTTGATCGAGGTTCGAGCCGATGAGCAGCCACCGAGGGTCACCATCGCCATCCTGGATGAAGACAACAACATCTTGCACACGACCGAGGTGATCGCCGAAGACATGGCCTATTGAGAGTGATCGATGGGAGAGGCCGGCTTCGATCGGGGCGTGCTCATCGCCGGTGCCGCTTGCAGTGCTTTCATCAGTCGGGTTCGTTGTCTCTTCCATCCTCGATGACCTTTGAAGAGGGTGTCGAGTCGTTGCAGGAGTTGCTCAGACGGCCAGTACCGAAAACACCGCAGGAGATGCTGGCGGGCCATGTCTCGTTCGCCCCATTCCAGATAGAGCGCCGTCAGGCGTTCGGCCAGACGAGGAGCCCGCACACCGAGCGCGTTCATCCCGCGCTCGCCGAGAATCATCGCCTCCTCGGGCCTGTTCTCCTCGATATAATACTCGAAGAGTTCCAGATAATCGTCTTCGTCCACCAGGCAGCGAACTCGCGTTCGCTCGTACTCGTCCCAGTGCCCTTGGCGTTTGTACAGTTCGGCCAGAAAGCGCCGCAATCCGAGGTCGCCGCCGAGGGCTCGCTGGCGCACGACGTCGATGAGGAACGAGAGCCCACCACATCCTTCGGCCAGGCTGGTCAACGTCTCCATCAACGGCGCGCGCCAGGCCGGCGTTTGATGTTCGATCAATCCGAGGAGGTTGTAGATGAGCTTTCGCCTGGCGACGCGCCCTTCTTCCAGGCGCGACGCGCGCCGATGAATGATGGTGAGAGCGCGTTCGACTACATCGTCTCGGGCAGGGTGGGGCAGGAGAGGGAAAGCGACCGGCAGGCGCTTCAACGCCTCGACGGCGACGGGAATGGCCCGATCATCGGGGAACGAATCGGCCCAATCCAGAAGATGGAGGAGCCGCTCACATAGCCGTTCGAGGCTCGCCGGAGAAGCGGCGCGCACCTCGCGAAACAGGCGAGCGATGAGTTTGGGGAGATGCTCCGGGGTGAGTTCTCGCATCCAGCGTTTGAGGTAACGCTCGATGAGCACATCGTTCTCTGCCTCACAGGCGAGATGCTCGATCAACACCGGAGGCGGAATGGCTTCCAGCCGGGCGCGCCATTCGGCGAGCTCACTTCCGGCCGGGGAGGCGCCCGGCGCACGCCGATGGACCCATTCCAGGAGCGCAGCGGCCACGTGCTTGCACGCGCCCCGGTCATACGGACAGGTGCAGGTGGAGTGGAGGATGCCACGATCGATCCAGATTTCGACCTGGTAAGGGCGGCGGGCGGAGCCGCTGACGCGGGCCGAGAGTCGGTCATCGTTCACGTCCAGATGGATGACGCGTCGGGCCCGATAGTAGGCGCGCCCGCGATCGAAGATGACGTCCTGGTCCACGTATCGCTCGACGTCGGCTTCGGTCAACGTGTACATGCTCAGCATGCTCATGGAGTTCGACACCTTCCGTCCATGGTGCGGCCTCACAGCATGGCGAGCACGGTGAGCAGGAGGGTCAACAACACCGCCAATGCGCCGATCAGATAGATGCGCCTCAGTCGCGCCCGCGCTTGAGCGAGAACCACGCGGCGGAGTTCCGGATTCCGCTGGAAGATCTCGCCGGGATCAAAAACCGTCAGGCGACGCAGAGTGGTGGGCGATTCGAACGTGGGGATGCGGTGGATGATGCCCGTGAGACGCGCCATGACCACGGTGATGTTATCGTGCCCGCCGCGGTCCAGGGCGCGCCGGATGAGTTCCCGGCAGGCCGCCTCCGGCGTCTGGCATGTCATGACCACCTGGCCGATCTCATCGGCGGGGACCTGATGGAACAGGCCATCGGTGCACAGAACGAGGACATCGTCATTCTGGAGCTCGATTTCGGTGATGGCGATCTGGACGTCCGGCTGTGTGCCCAAGGCCTGCAGGACCACGTGACGTCCGGGGGCAAACCGCGCCTCCTGGGGCGTCAGTTCTCCCATGGTGACCATCGAATGGAGCAAGGATTGATCTTCGGTGATCTGATGGCAGGTTCCTTCCCGCACCAGGTAGGCGCGCGAATCGCCAATCTGAGCGATGTACGCCCAGTTGTGATAAATGAGCGCCGTGGTCAGCGTCGCCCCCATGCCGTGGAGCATGTCATCGGTTTGAGCGACTTCCCAGATCCACCGATTGGCGCGCTTGATCGCTTGATAATAGAGGTGCAGAGCCGTGTGGGCCGTCACCCGCCCGCGCAAGTCGCGGAAGAGCGATTCCACGGCCAGAGCGCTGGCGAACTCGCCGGCGGGCGCGCCGCCCAGCCCATCGGCGACGGCCAGCAGCGTGCCGTGCGGGCCGACATCGTGTTCCAACGCCTCCTGGACCAGACCGCGCGCGCCGGTGGTCAGATCGAGAATGAGCCATTGATCTTCGTTTCGCTCGCGACGCCCCGGATGACTGGCCGCGTAAGCGCTCACGTGTGGGCGGTTGAGCGATTTTTTTCTGCGGCGTTTATTCATCATTCTTCCGTCTCGGCGCGCGCTCGGGCGTTGGCTCACCATTATCCTAGCACATCCCCGCAGACGGGTGAAGCGAAGGGGTTCCGGTCCGCGAATACGTCGCGCCAGCCGATGGCTCGCATTTCGCTCACCGACGAGCGAGTCTCGTTTTCATCGCTTCGGTGTGGCCTCGGGGCCATGAGGGTGGCTCCTGTGATGACGGCGCCCGGTGTGCCGGCGTGTCCCTCGACTTGACAAACCATCGCTCGGTCGATATAAGTTCGGTTTCAGAATCGAGATTGCGTGTCGCATCTGGACTCGCACGATTGAAGACCAATCATTCTCACAAAAAGGAGGATACGAGAGATGGGAGTTGAAGTCGGTGATCTGGCTCCGGATTTCGAACTGCCGAGCCATCATGGTGGTGGAAAGAAAGTGAAACTGTCCGATTTTCGCGGCAAGAAGAACGTCTTCATCGCCTTTTATCCCTTGGCCTGGACGCCGGTCTGAACGGCGCAGATGCCCTCGTATGAGGCTGATCTCAGCCGATTCGAGGAGTATGATACCCAGGTCCTGGGTATTTCCGTCGATTCCGTTCCCTGCAATGCCGCCTGGGCCAAGAGTCTGGGCGGGATCTCTTACGATCTGTTGTCGGACTTCGAACCCAAAGGCGAAGTGGCGCGACGGTACGGCGTCTATCGCCCCGAAGGGTATTCCGAGCGCGCCCTGTTCGTCATCGATAAACAGGGCAAGATCGTGTACAAGGATATCCACGCCATCGATCAGCAGCCCGACAACGAGGTCATCTTCGATGTCCTGCGGAAGTTGAGTTGATCGGGCTTTCGTTCGTGGAGATCGGGAGCGCGGCACCAGTTGCTCCTCCCGATCTCCCCGGTGAGTCGGCGAGGTCGACCGATCTCGGGGGGGATGTCAATGCCGCTCATCTCCAGAAAGTGCGTTCCCTTCACGCCGTTCGAGGGCGAGCTCTCGCGGGCGACCGTGGCGCTGGTCACCTCGGCGGGCGTGCACCGCAAGGATCAACCGCCATTCAATATCGCCGACGATCTCGGCGATCTCACCTTTCGCATCATCGAGCCGGATGTGAAGGCGTCGGAATTGATGGTCACGCACCATCACTATGATCATTCGGATGCCGATCGGGATATCAACGTCGTCTTCCCCATCGATCCGTTGCGAGAATTGGTCCAGGATGGCGTGGTCGGCGGGCTGGCCCGCGAGCACATCGGGTTCATGGGCTATTCCATGCGGCTCAAGCAAATGTACGAGGAGACGGCGCCGCGCATCGCCGAGGAGATCGATCGCCGATCGCGAGCCGACGTCGTCGTGCTCACCGGCGGCTGACCGCAAGTGTGTCACCGCACGGTCGTCGCGGTCCAGCGAGCCATCGAGATGCGGGGCATTCCCACGGTGCTCATTACGGTGAGTCCGGATGCCTCTCGCCAGATGCGCCCTCCACGAGCCCTCTATCCCAAAGGGTTCAACATCGGCCACTCCCTGGGACGGCCCTTCCAACGCGAACTGCAGAAACGCGTGCTTCGAGACGCGCTGGAATTGCTCCTGGGACCGCCTCGCCCCGGCGAGATCATCGAGCGCGCCTATCCGGAATATGAGAAGGCGGAGGCATGACCGTTGCCGGCCATCGGTCGGCATCCTCTCGGCATCGTTCCGTGCGGTGGCTCATTCCCGGCCCCGCGATGTCCGGGAGAGATTTTCTGAAACCCGAAACTGACTGACTGCGTATCACCTGATGGAGCACCCCTACAACCCCTCCGACATCCCACCCCCGGACTTTCTCACCCTCTCTTTCGTCGGGCCGGCGAAGATTCGCCGGCGCTCTTGAAGGACGCTCGGCGACGTTCCGTTCCATGCGCTCGAGCGAAAACTCTCATCGAGGACTGAGCCCCGGGCGCGGGAAGAGCGAACCGGGAATGGCCGGGCGCGAGGGTGCTCGGGTCGAACCGTCTCCGCCGGTTGGGAGGAGTCCCGGAGGAGCCTCATGGCGCGCGCCGAGCCACACTGTGGGGATGAAAAGAGCCCGTCTATCGTCCGTCGTCTATTTCCGAGGGAGCCTGCTGGAAGATCTTTGCGTTCTTTGCGCCTTTGCGGTGATTTTCAAGTCGCCCATGAACGAGCCTGAAAGACGCGCCCCGGGAGACGGGCTTCTTTCGTCATCGGCGAATTCCTCGTCCCTCGTCGGTCAC
>RFHM01000359.1 GCA_003696865.1 Acidobacteriota bacterium
CTGTGGCGATTTTCGAAGGAGTCGTCCATGGCGCGGTCGAGCCACATCGCGGGGATGAAAAGAGAGCGTCGGTCGTCCGTCATCGGTCGCTCGTCGTCTATTTTCGAAGAAGTCACCCATGGCTTTGCCAGCCACACTGAGGGGATGAAAAGAGCCAGTTGGAGAATCTTTGCGTTCTTTGCGCCTCGGCGGTGATTTTCGGAGGAGGAATGGGGGGCATCATTCACGACTGGCGAATCCCAATCCATCGGGTTCGTCGCCGGGCTGAATCTCGCCGATGACTTCCCATTTCCTCAGGTCGATGACTGAAACGCGATCGTCCATGGTTCGCGCCACATAGGCTCTTTGTCCATCGGGTTCGATGAGGATGCCGATGGGGGCCCGTCCCACCGTGAGGCGCTTTTTCAGTTCCAGAGTCGAAGCATCGAACACTTGCAGCGTGCCCGACCGCGCGTTGGTGACCAACACGTCACGTCCATCGGGCGTGACCTTCACGCGAATGGGCATCGTCTCCGTGTCGACGTGCTTGACGATCGTGTTACTGCGCGTGCTGATCTTGGAGAGCTTGTTCGCCGCGCGAGCAGCGACATAGACCGTCTGGCCATCGGGAGAGATATCGATCCCCTCGGCACCCGCGCCCACGTCAATATGCTTGATGATTTTTCGATTGACCAGATCCAGCACCGTCACCGTCCCAGAGCCGATATTGGCCACATAGGCGCGCGTTTCATCAGGTGTGATCACGATCATGTGTGAGACGTTCTGGTTGGTGGGAATGGCGTGAAGCACTTTTCGCCGTTTCGCGTCCACGACGACGATGGCCCGACTCCCCTCACATGTGACGTAGAGGCGCCGACCATCTCGTGAAGTGACGATTCCATGGGGCCGCCGGTAGTCGCCGAGATCGATGGTCCCTACGCTTTTCTTCTCCGCCAGGTCGATGACCGTCAACGTGTGTCCCGGTGTTTGGCGTCGACCATAATTGCTCACGTAGGCCCATCGCCCGTCAGGAGAGACGGCCACTTCATGCGGACCATCGCCCGTCGGGACCGTGACGATGATCTTCAAGGTCTTGGTATCCACCAGCGAGGCGGTATTGTCCGATTTGTTGAGCACGACGAGCAGGCCCTCGCTCGATGCTCGTGCCGCCGAGGCGCCTGGCACTGGAGTTCCAATGATCAAAAGCGTGGTCAGGACGAGGGGAGAAAGAATGTATTTCCCGATAGACATGCGATTCCCTCCTCTTGATGCGTGATGTGAGATTGGCTGCTTATTATAGCAAAGTCCCACGCCGTTGGATAGCCGGGCGCGGCCCCGGTGCGGTCAATCGGGCGTTAGAGACATCGAACGTCTGACCACCTCTTCCGGCTCGCCGAGCAGGTGAACGGTCATCGGGCGCTGAGGACCCTGAAAGGGCGTCATGGAGACATATACTGAGGATCGATCCTCCATCACCCTGAGCCGTGAAATGGCGGGAGATCTCCGGGGGCCAAACTTCTTTTGATCGTCGCACCGATCGGGCTCTGCTTGTCGCCCGCTCGCCTCCCATGTATAATGGCGCAGAGAGAAGCGTTCCAAGGAGCGTGGGCTTTCGGGCCCGTCGCCTTCGGTTCAGAAGACGAGAAATCTGAATTTCGATTTTGGGACGGCATGCCGGATAACCTGAGCAAGTGCACAGGAAGCGAGTGAGAGGCGATGAAATCGCAGATCGTTTGGCTCTTCGGCGTCGTTCTCATCCTCACCGCCCTCGGTATCGGGATATGGCTCTTCCCCGACGCGGATTCCACATCCCAACTCGTCCTCTCGGGTGTGATCGAGGGGCGAATGATCAAAGTCGGATCGCGCCTCGGTGGGCGGATCGCCGAAGTCGATGTGGCTGAAGGACAATGGGTGAAGGCCGGGACGCGACTGGTTCGCTTCGAAGCGGGTCGTCTGTTGGCCGAGCGAAACCGGGCCGCCGCCCGGGTTCGAGAGGCCGCTGTCCGACTCCGGGAATTGCAGCGAGGGAGTCGTCCGGAAGAAATCGAAATGGCGCGAGCGAAGGCGGAGGCTGCACGACAGGAGTTAGAGAAACTCCGCGCCGGATGGCGCGCCCAGGAGATCGCCCGGGCACGCGCCGCGTTGGCGGCAGCGGAAGCCGATTGGCGAAACGCCCAGGCCAATTACGAGCGGCTCGCTCAGCTCTATGAGAATGATGATATCTCGCGCCAGACGCTGGACGAAGCCGAGCGTCGCGTGAAAGTGGCGCGAGCGCGCGTCCGGTCTGCGCGCGAGCAACTGAGCCTCCTCCAGGAGGGTTTTCGCGCCGAGGAAGTGGCCGCCGCTGAACAACGCTATCGGGCGGCACTCGCTTATCAGCAGTTAGTCGAGGCGGGACCTCGACCGGAAGCCATTGATCGCGCCCGGGCTCAACTGGCCCAGGCTCGAGCAGAACTGGCGGCACTGGACGCCGATCTGGCCGAGACCGAGGTCAAAGCTCCTCTCGATTGTCTCGTCGACGTCCTCGATGTGCGACCCGGCGATCTCATCGCTCCCGGTGCGCCGGTGGCCATATTGGTCGATCCGTCACATCTCTGGGTGCGCGTATTCATCCCCGAGCCGAAACTCGGGTGGGTCCACATCGGCCAGGAGGTGACCGTCACCGTCGATGCGTATCCAGGGCGCACGTTCAGGGGGCGCATCGAATGGATCTCCCAGCGAGCCGAATTCACGCCTCGCAACGTACAGACGCCCGAAGAGCGCATCAAACAAGTGTTCGCCGCCAAAGTGGCCCTGGAGAACGAGGGACGATGGCTCCATATTGGCATGCCCGCCGACGTCCACATCGAATTGGCATCGTCGGACACCAATCAATGAGTGGCGATCGGGGAGGACAGATCGATGATGTGGTGATTCTGGCGTTCGCGACCCGATGGCCAGTTCCGCCGAGGGAGTGGCCCATGGCCTGGTGAGCCACGCCGAGGGGATGAAGAAGGGCTCGTTGGAAGACGGAGCGCAAGATCTCATCTTGCGTTGCTCTCCTCTTTGAAGGATCCGGGATGTTATCGTCGAGGCCCGTTGAGCATGACACCGGTAATTCCAGAATCACATCCTCCCTCTCCGGCCATTGAGGCCGATAGGGTGCAGAAACTCTTTGGTCGGGTGGAAGCCGTACGCGGCGTGACGCTCAGCATCTCTCGCGGCGAGTTGTTCGGATTGCTGGGACCGGATGGAGCGGGGAAAACAACGATCATCGAGATACTCTGCGGCGCACAGAAGCCCACGGCTGGCCGCATCCGGATCCTGGGGCGCGATCCGGTGCGGGGAAGGGCATCGCTTCGTGGACGCATCGGTTACATGTCCGAAGAGTTCAGCCTCTATGAGGATCTCACGGTGGAAGAGAACATCGACTTCTTCGCCGACCTTTACCGCGTGCCCGACGATGAGCGCCAGAAGCGGAAGAGAGAGTTATTGCGGTTCAGTCGGTTATCCCCGTTTGTGCATCGGTTGGCGCGCCAACTCTCCGGAGGCATGAGGAAGAAACTGGCCCTTTGCTGCGTTCTCATCTATCGCCCCCAAGTGCTCCTGCTCGATGAGCCGACCACGGGCATCGATCCCGTTTCCCGACGCGAGTTCTGGGAGCTGGTGTATAGCTTCTGGGTCCAGGGAATGACCATCTTCGTCTCCACACCATATATGGATGAAGCGGAGCGATTTCAGCGGGTGGCCCTCATGTATGAGGGGGAGATCATCGCCTGTGGATCGCCCGACCAACTGAAGGCGGACGCAAACATCGACATCCTGGATGTCGTCGCTTCGGCGCCGCGCGATCTTTTGCGCCGCCTGAGAGGCCACTCGGCGTTTCTCGGCGCGGCACTCCGTGGAGATCACCTTCACTTGCGCGTGACCTCGGCAGAGGAAGGGAAGAGGGCGCTGGGCGCTCTCATGCGAGCTCATGGTATTGAACTGAAGGAAGTGCGCGCGATCACGCCCTCACTAGAGGACGCGTTCATGACCGCGGTCGATGTGCGTCAGCGTCGAGCTCCCACCGATACCGGCGGAGAGGGAGCCTCGCCCATCCCGGCGAACATGCCTTTCGAGCGTCGAGAGAAGGCGCCTGATCCGGCCATCGAGGCATTCGAGCTCACCAGGCGATTCGGAGCGTTCATCGCCGTCGATCGCCTCCATCTCCGCATCGCGTCAGGGGAGATCTTCGGCTTTCTCGGCGCCAATGGAGCGGGGAAGACGACGACCATCAAAATGCTCTGCGGTATCCTGCCACCGACATCGGGGCGCGCGCGGGTGGCCGGATGCGATGTTTTTCGAGAGACGGATCGAGTGAAGCCCCGCATCGGATATGTGTCACAATTGTTCTCGCTGTACCGCGATCTCACTGTGAAAGAGAATCTGGAATTATATGCGGATCTCTATGACGTTCCTCGCTCACAGATCGCCGAACGCCAGCGGTGGGTACTGCGCATGGCTGATCTGTCCGGAAGGGAAGATGTGCTCGCTCGAGATCTGGCCATCGGATGGCGGCAACGGCTGGCTCTGGGCTGCGCCATTTTGCATCAACCGGAGATCCTGTTCCTGGACGAACCGACATCGGGCGTGGACCCTCTCTCGCGACGAAAATTCTGGGATCTCATCTATGCGCTCTCCGATCTGGGGATGACCATCTTCGTCACCACTCACTACGTGGACGAGGCCGAACATTGCGATCGCGTAGGGTTCATGCACGCTGGACGTCTCATCGCCGCCGGCTCGCCATCGGAGATGAAGCGTCGCCTGATCGAAGGCGTGGTCATCGAGATCGAAGTCAATGAACCGATGCGCGCTCAGCGGGTGTTGACCGCGGCGGGGAACTTCCGACAAGTGGCGCTGTTCGGAAAGAAACTCCACGTCCACGCCGATGATGTCGCCGCCGCTTCACAGGAGGCCCGGGAGCGGCTCCTGCGCGCCGGCATCTCTGTAGGCGACGTGCGACCGATACTCGCCTCATTAGAGGATGCCTTCATGGCGGCGATCGAGCGTGCTGAATCATCGTCGGCGAGGAGTGGAGAGTCATCGGGGAAGTGAAGCGTTCCAGGAGATCGCCGATGGTCGATCGTCGCACCTGGATCGCTTCGATCGAGGAGGCGTGCTGCCCATGACATCGCTCTTCGGCGCATTGGCCAGGAAGGAGCTGGCTGAGCTTCGACGCGACCGACGGTATCTGGGACTCGCCGTCGGACTGCCGTTGGTGCTCCTTCTGCTCTTCGGATATGCTGCCTCGCTCGACGTCAATCGCGTGCCCACGGCCATTTATAACATGGATGGTTCCGAAGAGAGTCTGGATTATCTCTCCGCTTTCGTGGGTTCAGGGTATTTTTGCATCGTGGCCACGGTTCACCATTACGATGACATTGGCGCTCTGCTCGATCGGGGGAAGATCGATTGTGCGTTGATCATTCCACCGGATTTTGCCGCTCGGTTGCTTGGGGGCGAGCGGGCGCACGTTCAGGTTTTCATCGATGGAAGCTTCCCCAACACGGCGGCGATCATTCAAGGATACGTTGACGCTGTGAATGCCGCCTACGTCCGGCGCCTGGTCGTTGGCCACCGTATGCGGATGTCGACAGTCCCGGTCGTCCCGCCGGTGGAGGTGGAAGCGCGCGTCTGGTTCAATCCCTCGTTGAAGAGCGTCTATTACATGGTTCCCGGCCTCTTCGCCGTCATCCTGATGGCTTTTCCGCCGCTGCTCTCGGCGCTATCCATCGTGCGGGAGAGAGAACGCGGTTCGTTCAAGCAATTACATATGGCCGCAGTCAGCGCGTGGGACGTCTTGATCGGCAAGCTGCTCCCATACACGCTCATTGCCTTCATCGACATGCTCGTGATTCTGGTGGTGGGAACATTCTGGTTTCACGTCCCTTTCCGTGGCCGCCTCGAGTTGCTGATCGTCATGTCCTTCGTCTACGTGCTGGCCACGGTGGGCATTGGATTATTGATCTCGACGTTCCCGCGATCTCAACTCGCCGCCATGTTGCTGGCCCTGGTGGCGACGATGCTCCCTTCGTTCCTTTATTCCGGTTTCTTGTTCCCCATCTCCAGTATGTCGCCCGATGCTCGATTGATGACCTATCTGTTTCCTGCTCGCTACTTCGTCTCTATATGCCGGGGCATCTATTTGAAGGGTATTGGACTGGAATATCTCTGGCCGGAGGCACTCATACTCCTCGTCTATACGGCCGTCGTATTGACCATGACCGCCTGGCGGCTCCGGCACATGCTGAGGTGATGCTCATGAAACGGCGGGTGTTGGCGCTCATGCGCAAAGAGTTCATCCAACTGTTTCGCGACAAGATGATCCTCATCATCCTCGGATATGCGTTTTTCGTTGATCCCATTGCCGTCGGCGTGGCTCTCACATTCGAGCTCAAACATATCCCCATGGCCGTCTACGATCAGGATCGAACGGCGCGCAGTCGAGAATTGATCGCTCATTTCGGTGAAGCCAGGAACTTCGAGTTGCTCTATACGCTCGAGAGCCAGGAGGAACTCGATCGGCGGCTCACGCGGGGCGAAGCCTTGCTGGCGTTGATCATTCCGCCCGATTTCGCTCATCAGGTTCAGCGAGGTCGCGGGAAGGTCCAACTGTTGGTCGATGGGAGCAATTCCAATGCGGCGCTTCTGGCGCTGAACTACGCTTCGAAGATCATCGCCGAATATTCGCACCGTATCGGCGTCGAGGCGATCTCGTCAGTGTCACCGGGAGTGGTCTCAGCGCTCATCATTCAAAATGATGTGCGCATCTGGTATAACCCCAACGCGTTGAGCGACTGGTTCATGCCGCTGTCGGAACTGTTCGGCATCATCATGATGGTGGCGGTGCTCTTGCCGGCGGCCGCGATTGTTCGGGAGAAGGAGGCGGGAACGATCGAACAACTGCTCGTCGCTCCCATTCGACCGCGAGAGTTGATCGCCGCCAAGCTGCTGCCCATGTTCGTGGTGATTCTGCTCGGGTTGGTCGTGAGTTTGCTCTGGGTGCGGGGCTTTTTCCATATCCCCATGGTGGGCAGTCTGGGGCTCTTCGTCGCGCTCAGCGCGCTCTTTCTGCTCTCCTGTTTTGGACTGGGCCTGTTCGTCTCGCTCATTTCGCGGAATCTGCAACAGGCGCTCATCGGCACGTTCTTCATCTTGTTTCCCCTCATGTTCCTCTCGGGAATGATGGTCCCTATTCACAGCATGCCGATCTGGTTGCAGTATCTGAGCTATCTCTCGCCGCTCCGATACTATCTGGAGATCGCCTTCTGGATCACGCTCAAAGGTGTCGGCCTCTCAGTGCTCTGGCCGCAGGTTGTGGTCCTCAGCGTTATGGGCGTCGTGTTGTTGACGATGGGCGCAAAACGGCTGCGGATGGTCATGGCGTGAGTGAAAGAGGCCAATACCGTGCATCGGAAAACCGACCGGGTTCAGCCACTGGCTTCCCATCACGTCGGACTCCGCGTTCATTCACCACATGGCGTCGAATGACGTTCGCCACGAGCCAGTCGCTCGGCGCGCGCCGCCGGGTTCCACCGTCTCACCCAGAGGGCCGTATGCCTCAGGCGCTTTGACGACATCGGCGCATCAGAGGCAACGACGAGCCCTCATCTTTCTTCGTTTAGCCGGGAAGCAGCGAGAGCGTCACGTTCCCCATCGATTTGATGGCCTCCGGATCGTGACGCTGAACCTTGGGCATCTCGAACAACGAATCGCTCAAGCCGGTATTGAACGTCCACTCCTGCACCTCAATCTCTTTGGAGAGGAATCCGTTGCTGGTGAAAATCCAATGGGGGAGCATCAGTTTGCCCACGCGCCGGTACTTCTGGAACTCGGTGGTCCCTTCCGTCTCCGCCCGCATCATCGGATTGTAGGCGGGAACCACGCTCCGCACAAGCAGGTAGCTCTTCGCGTCCAGATAATACTTGGCGTGACGCCCACTGGGCGACGTCAGTTCAATGACCAGCGCGTCCTCTCCGGAGACGGTCTCGCGCCCGAGATATCGGGCTTTCCACCCGGGAGGCGGCGGTCCCGTCAGGATCTTCATGCCCGCGAATTCCAGTTCGATCTTCTCCTGGAGGGGACTCACTTTTCTGACCTGTCCCTCGCCAATGACCCACAGGTGTCGACCATCGTAGCCACTATCTCCTTCGAAGTAGGGAGACTTGAACGTCTCCCGCCAACGCGCCGGCACTTTCACCATGAAAGTGAGGTCCCCATTGAATCCTTGCGCCATGACCGAGACCCTGGCGGTTCCCTTCATGGTGTAATCCCGAATCTCGCTGAGCGCCTCCAGACCTCCGACCGCCGCCAGGTGCTTGTTGATCAGTTCCCGCGCCTGTGTCTCCGCATCAGCGGCTCCATGGGAGACCGAACCCAGCACCACCACACTGAGAAATATCCCCGTCAACGTCAAACCGTACCTTTTCATCCGTTCTTCTCCTCTCATTGATATCGGCTCGGGAATCGCCGCGCGATCCGAGTTCCTCGAACTCCACCCGCTGACCGATGCTCGTCTCGCTGACGCTCCCGACCAATTTGTTATAAAAGCATGATAATATGACATAACTGCCCGTCGGCCGCAAGCATTTTTTGCCGAGCGGTGATGAGTCTCTGTCGTCATCGAGCGGGCGGCGCGCAGAATGAGCGGACGAGAAGCCGCTCAAGGAACGACGCCGCAGTGGATGTCCCGTTCTTCAGCGCTCAGTTGGCAGGTGCATGCGGGAAGATCGGCCAGTCGGCCTCCTGCTCGGTGACGCTCGGTAAGCTGGCCATACTCGCTGGTGTACTGCAACGTGGTATCCCGGCAGAGCCCAGATTCGGCGTCGTAGACCACGCAGGCGTCGAAGGGGCGGGAATAGACGTGCACGCTGACGGCCGGTCGATCGAGTTCGGGAGGGTTCCACACCAGGTGGACGGGCTCGTCGGGGTCCACTTTGGCGGCGCTTCCCGGTGAGATGAGGAAATGAGGAAGGGATTGGAGTTGCACGGTGCGCTTTTGTTGATCACAGCCGAGGCGCTTATAATTCCGCACGGCGAGCGTCCCCTCGACGACGGCCATCCAGCAGTGTTGCCCGCGGTGGTTGTGAATCCAACTGCGGTGCCCAATGCCCCAGCAGAGAACGAGCAATTCGAACAGGTCGTTTTTGAAGACCAGATTGCGGGTATAATGGGCGTCGTGGAAGTGGCGATACGGCGCGAGGCTTTCGGGCTCGATGTGGATGGTGTTCAACAGGTGGGTGAGCGATTCAATGCGGTTGGACTCCAATAAGGCTCGCGTGGTGTCGATGAGGTCATTCAGGCTGATACACTCAGGCTCATTCATCTCGTCCTCCTTCAATTTGTTTTTCCTGGTGAATCGACATCATATCTTGATCTCACGTGTTACGCCGGCCACCGGCCGTACTGTGGGCGGACGCACCAAAGTTTAGCGTACATCCTCGTCTCGCTTCAACGCGTTTTGCCACCTCTCGGCCCGCACGCGCAATTTCATTGTCAACGCCATCGCCATTTGGCATAATCTGGCGTGACGTCACATCAAGCTATTCGTCCCGTAGAGGCATCGGCGTCTGAGCCGTTCCGATGTCTCCGGGGGTGAGGAGGTCTGTTATGCGAGAGGATCTGAGACCGGGCAACAAGTTCCCCGACATCGAACTTCCCAATCACAATAACGAGGTGGTGAAACTGTCGCAGATCATGCGGGGGTTTCCAACCGCCGTCGTCTTCTCTCGAGGATACTATTGACCGAAAGATCGTCGCCAGTTGGCGAATTACGTTCAGTATCTCCAACCGGAGCTGATCGTCAATTACTGCAAGTTAGTGGTTGTGTCGGTGGACGAGCCGATGCTCTCGCGCGAGATTCGCGATGGATTGGGAGCCACCTTTCCGTTTCTCTGCGATCACGAAAAGAAGGTCATCACCGAGCTCGACATTGTGGACACGACCGATCCGTATCACAGCCCGGTGGCCATTCCTTACACCTTCGTGCTCGATCGGAATCGCGAGATTTACAAGATCTACAACGGCTGGTGGTATGTCGGTCGCCCAACGGTCGAAGAGCTGCGCATGGACTTTCGCGCCTTGCTCTCGCGGCGTCCCGATTGGTGGTACGATAAGACGCCGCCTCCTTATGCCCGCCAGGCGTGATCAAGAGAGGGTGTCACATGTGAAGCTCGAGGTGGGCGTCCATCGCGGGTCGAACCCTTGACATCGCCGCCCTCTCTGGACGCGTCGAGTGAACGTCACCGAGTTGTTCATCGCCTTCGCCCTGGGCATCGCTTTTGCCGCCCCGCCCGGGATCGTGACCGTGGAATCGATCCGGCGAGGAGTCGTCGGCGGCTTCTGGTCTGCCCTGGCGGTAGGAGCGGGATCGCTCATTGGCGATGCCTTTTACGCGACGTTGGCATTGAGTGGACTCGCCACCGTGGTCGAACATCCACGGGCACAATGGGCCATCGGCGCGGTGGGCGGAGTGGTTCTCTGTGTACTGGCCCGATCGGCGCTCAGAGCCGAGCTTCCCACCGCGTCGGACGCCGTCTCGGCCAACGAGCGTCGGAACGCCTTCCTCGCCGGTGTTGCCCTCTCGTTGACCAATCCCTGGGCTATCGCTTTCTGGCTGGGCTTTGGGGGCGTTCTTCTCTCAGCGGGCATCCGTGAGCCAGAGCGGGACGTCGTGCGCTTTTTATTCGCCTTCCTCGCCGGCGCCGCTCTCTGGGGCGTGGTGCTCTCTGGATTGATCGCTTGGGGACGACGCTATGTTGGAGCTCGTCTATTTCGCTTCGTCTCTCTGCTCTCGGCGATGATCTTCTTCGGCACCGCTTTCTACACTTGGTGGTCGATCATTCGCCGCATGGTGTTATGAAGAGGTGGACGTTGGACCGAGTCCCCGGGCGCTGGACGATCAAGAAGGCGGTGGCTCGCTCTCTCTTGCTGCTCGCTCGATGAGCTGTCGAGCGCGACGCTCAGCTTCGGATGGGCATCCGGCGCGGAGCAATTCCAGGATGTCGGATTCCACGAGTCGGTGAAAGAGTCTGGCGCGGAGGCGCTGATTGGGAATCGATCTCATGATCTGTGAGCGCCATCGCCCGAGCAACTCGGCGAGGCGAGCATATTCTTGGCCGATGAGAGCGGCGATCTCGCGCTTGAGACGAATGGCCAATGCCGGACTCTGACCGCTGGTGGAGATGGCGATCAGGATATCACCTCGGGTGATGACGGCGGGCGCTATGAACGAGGAGAGGGAGGGGGCGTCGACGATATTACAGAAAAGGCGTCGGCGCTCGGCGGCGCGCGCGATGCGGGCGTTCGCCTCGACATCATCGGTGGCGCCAATGACCAGACACACGCCATCGAGATCCGTCTCGCGGAATCGGCCCGGACGATGGGCGATCTCTCCCTGGTCGACCATCTGACGAAGTCGCGCCGTGAGGTTCGGGCTCACCACCCGGACGCGCGCCCCCGCCTCCAGCAGGGAGATGACTTTCCGTTCGGCTACCGGACCGCCGCCGACGACGAGGACCGGGCGATTCTGGAGATCGAGAACGACAGGATAGTACCTCATGACTGATGTTCCAGCGAAAGTGGCGACCGTTCTCCCGGTTCGCGGTCATCGCCCTCCGGGGGCTCAGGCGGGATGGAGGGGAAGGATGGACCCTCATTCGCTTCTTCGGCCTTCCCGGCGCTCCGGCCGTTCCTCTGAAACCAGGCGAGCTTACGCTCGAGCGAGACGACGTCGCCGACGACGATGAGGGCCGGAGTGCGAATCGACGTCTCTTTGAGCGCGGTCAGGATGGTTCCCAGC
>RFHM01000360.1 GCA_003696865.1 Acidobacteriota bacterium
ACCCGTGTCCGGCGGCGTGGGTCCGGACTGTGGTATCGCGCCTCTTCGAAGCTCCCTCCCGGAAATACGTGGCGCGAGATGCCATCTTGCGCTCCATCCTCGTTCATCCCTCGTGGCGGGATGGTTGCCCCCCGGCGATTCCCTCCTGGTCGAAGCATTGCCAGGTGAAAAAATTTCACTCGTACAAGCGTTCCAACACATCCCGGTACTTCTCGGTGACCACGTCGCGCCGAATCTTCATCGTCGGAGTGATCTCGCCCGCCTCCATGCTAAGGTCGTGATCGAGAATGACGAACTTCTTGATCGATTCGGTGGAGGAGACGCGCGCGTTCACGCCATCAACGATGCGCTCGACCAGCGATACGATGTCCGGATGCCGCACCAATTGACCGAAATGCTCAAAGGCGATGCCTCGGGCTCGAGCGTATTGTTCGGTTTCCGAGCGGTGGAGCGTGATCAGGGCCACCAGATAGCTCTTGCCCTCGCCATAGACCATCGCCTGACTGATGAGCGGATGCTCTTTGAGCATGTTCTCGATAAGCAGGGGAGAGATGTTCTTGCCCGTGGACGTGACGATGATCTCTTTCTTCCGACCGGTGATCTTCAAAAATCCATCCTCGTCCAATTCGCCGAGGTCGCCGGTCAACAACCAACCATCCCGGAACGCCTCGGCCGTCTTCTCGGGATCTTTATAGTACCCGCTGAACATCATCCGGCTGCGAACGAGGATCTCTCCATCCTCGGCGATCTTGACCTGGCAGCCGGGCATCGGCGGGCCGACGGTGCCGAATTTATACCTGTCCGGTCGATTGAATGCCACACAGACATTCTCGGTCAGTCCGTAGGCTTGCAGGATGGGGATGCCGGCGGCATCGAAAAATTCGGCGATGTCCAACGGCAGTGGCGCGCCGCCCGACGTGGCGATGCGGATCTCGCCGCCGAAGGCGCGCTTCACCCTCTCCAGAATGGGTCGGGCACGCCGTTCGTACTCCAGATGCAACTCCGGGGGGATGGGCTGGCCGGCTTGTCTCAAACGACTCAAGCGACGGCCCAGAGCGAGCGCGCGATGGAATTGTTCGCGCTCTGCCGATGACGCTCGTTGGACGTCGGCCATGATGCTGGCGTGGAGCTTCTCGTAAAATCGCGGCAGACTGCCGAATACGGTCGGCTTGACCTCCAGCATGTACGACCACAATCGATTGAGATCGTCCACGAAGTAGGCCGGCGCCCCGGCATAGAGCCGATTGTAGAGGCCAGAGATGCGCTCGGCCACATGGCAGTACGGAAGATATGAAAAAGACCGGTCCGAGTCGTATATGGGGATTGTTTCCAGCAGCGATTCCACGCTATTGATCACGTATCGATGGCTCAGGCACGCTCCCTTGGGCGGCCCCGTGGTGCCCGAGGTATAGACCATGATGGCGATGTCTTCCGGTCGGGCGCTCTCGGCGCGCGCTCGGAGGGCCGGGTAGACGCGCTCCCGATGGGTTCGACCGAAGTGCAACACGTCGTCGAAGTGAATGAGCCGCTCATCGAGGCGCGTCCGCAGGCGCTCCCGGACGATGATCTTTCTGACGCCGGGAAGGGCGTGGCGAATGCGCAGGATCTTCTCTAACTGCGCTTCCGTATCTACGATGACGAACTCGGCATCCGAGTGATTGATGATGTACCGGCATTGCTCCGGCGAACTGGTCGGATAGAGTCCGACGCTAATGCCCCCCGCCATGATGACGCCGAGATCGCTGATCGGCCACTCGGGAACGTTTCCCATCAAGATGCAAACGCTCGTCCCTTTCTGCAATCCCAAAGCGATGAGCGCACAACCGAGATCGTCGGCGGCGCGCTCGAAGCGATCCCAGGAGATACCCGTCCATCGGCCACCTTGACGGACGTAGAAAACGTCGCGATGGCGATACTGATTGACGCGCTCTCGGAATAACGCCGCGATGTTTGGATATCGCATATCACCGTCCGCGCGCCGCCCGCGATCTCGCCGGTCGAGAGGCGAGCGCCATTACCAACGAAGGGCCACGCAGGCCATATTCAATCCACCGCCGGAAGCGCACATGATGAGGACATCGCCGGGCTCGAGCTTGCCCTGTTTCACGGCATCATCGAGCGCCATGGGGATGCACGCCGAGCCCGTATAACCCCATTTCTGCATGATGGTGTGCGTGCGCTCCATGGGGAGATTCAACCGTCGCATGACTTCGCGGATGGCGCTGAGATTGACCTGAGTGAACAGAAACAGCCGCACATCGTCGATGGTGAGCCGAGCGCGCTCGAGGACCTGATGAATCAGCGCGGGCCACCCTTCGATGTTGATGTCCGGCGGATACTTCTGATGGAATCGCACCTTGTTCTCGTATCCCTCCCGCAGGACCTGCTCGGTAATGGGCCGACGAGTGCCGCCGGCGAAGATGCCGAGATGGTGATGGTATTGCCCGTCGGCGTAGAGTCGGGAGGCGAGAAATCCCGGACCCTCATCGGAGGCGCGCACGACCACGGCGCCCGCCCCATCGGCGAAGATGGTCGCCGTCTTCTTGTCCGTCCAATCCACATATTTGCTCATGGCGTACGCGCCAATGACCAGGATGTGATCATAGGCCGGATCGGCGTGGATGTATTTGGCCGCCACGTCGATCGCGGTGACGAAGCCGGCACACGCACAGTTGATATCGAACGTCCCGGCGTTCGATGCCCCCAGCCGATGCTGAACGACGACCGAAGTGGCCGGAGAGATGTACTCGGGCGTGTCCGTGGCCACCAGGATGAGATCGATCTCATCGGGCGTCACATCGGCGGCAGCCAACGCCCGTCGCGCGGCGGCCACAGCGAGATCGGCCGTGCTCTCATCCGCTCGGCAGATGTGGCGCTCCTCGATGCCGATGACCTGAGAGACGAATTCGTGAATGTCCTCGCCGAGCATGCGGCTGAGATCGTCGTTGGTCAGCACCTTCTCCGGGACGTATGATCCCGTTCCAATGATCCGCGCATATCGTCGCATACTCTTCGAACCTCATCGGGCAACTCTGATCGGTTGCCGATATGAGCACACACGATCAGCTCGCCGAACGAGCATCAGTCTGCTGCCTCCAGAAACTCGATGACGGCGCGATTGAACGCGTCGGCCCGCTCGATGAACACACTGTGGCCGGCCCCTTCGATGATCACCAGCCTGGCTCCAGGAATCCTGGCCGCCAGGCGACGAGAGTTCTCCGCCGGCACCATCATGTCTTGATCGCCGGTGATGACCAGCGTAGGGGCTTGGATCGAGGAGACGCGCGCTTCGGCGTCGAAGCCGATGGCCGCTTGCAGTTGACTGAGATAGGCGTGCTCGGGAATGGGATTGGCCAGACGTAACTGGATGGCCCGCTCCAGCTCTTCGGGGTGCTCTCGAATGTACGACGACGAGAACGCCAGATGGATGTGTTGTCGCGCCCGCTCTTCTGTGTTCAACCCATCGAGCGATCCCATTGCCTGAAGAACCTCTTGAGATGGGGGGACGTGATGGCGGCCGCCAAAGCTGGTGCAAGCGAGGATCAATCGGCGCGTCATCCGAGGATGAGAGAGCGCCAGTTCCTGAGCGATGAAGCCGCCCATGGAAGCGCCGAGCACGTGTGCCCGCTCGACGCCCAGCGCTCGAAGCAAGCCAGCCACATCATCGGCCATCCTGGCGATGGTATACGGTCCGGCCGGCTTGTCCGATCGACCGGCACCGCGATTGTCAAAGACGATCGTCTGGAACTTTTCGGCCAAGGTGGGCACTTGCTTGAACCACACCCACGATCCCACTCCCAGACCGGCAATGAGGACGAGCGGTTCGCCTCGACCGTGAATTTCGTAGTAGAGTTCGATGTCATCGACTCGTGTTTTCGGCATATGCTATTCCCTCAAGTCGCTCACGAATGGAAAGTAGACCTGGAACGCCTCTTCGCTCACCCCGAGCAAATAATGGGCCCGTGGATCTCCGAACTCCAGGGGCAGGTCGGTGGGAAACACGACGGGGAAGCGGGGATCGGGCGGGAGCTCGAAGGCCAATCCCACGTTGAGCGCGCCCTTCAGCACCGGACTCAACCGGAGATTCACCGGTCGATTCAAGCTATCGATGCCTTCGGCGGGAAAGGCGAAATCTTCGCTGGGACCGGCGGCAAACAGCGTCATATACCTCGGTCGGCCATCCACCTGTGGCGTCTCATCGGCATTCAGTGCCCGGAGGAACGGTGAGTCTGCGCGGCCCACTTCCTCGCAGAGGGTCACCAGCGATGCCGGCTCCGTCCCTTTGATGAACGGGAATCCGCAGAAATGCGTGCCATGATTGGGGCCGGCGATGAACACCACATCATCGAGCCGCGAGAGCACGTCATGGCCGCGATCGCGTTCCCGTCGAATCCAGTCGCGCACCAGCGTGACGCCGAGCGAGTGGGCGATGATATCCACCTTGGCGGCGCCCGTGTAATCGAGCACCGCTTCGATGAAAGCGCCGACATCTGGCGTGTTCGCCTCGTGAGAGTGACCGAAGCTGGAACCAATCAGGTCGCGCCCATCATTGATACCGTCGTGCCCCAAGTAGCTGAGCGCCCAGAGTTCCGCCGGCGTGTAGCCCTCATCGATGAATCGGGCGATGATGTCTTCCGGCTGGATCGTTCCTCCGCCGGGGATGGGTTCCGGGCCGAGGAAGCGTCCGAGGAGTCGCGGAATGGCGTATGACAGTCCTCGCCAGTAGAGCGCCGTCTCGCCATTTCCATGAACGAAAATGATGGGATCATGATAGAGCACTCCCGGCCCACCCCCGAACCCCGGAAGAGGGCGTCCCGTGGTGGCATCGATGGGCGAGGAGAAATCGGCCGGAAAGGCCTCGGGCACATCGGGGACGGGACGCGTGGTGAAGGTGCGATCCTCGCTGATGGTCGTGCGCCCTTGGTCGTCCACCGAGAGGGCGCGGAAGTGATAGGTGGTCTCCGGAGCGAGCCCGGCGACGATGACCCGGTGCCGGCGGGTCATCCCGGGGTTGCTGGCCGTATGCCCATATGCGGGCGTCACGCCATAGACGACCTGGCTGGTCGCCTCTCTCTCCGTCTGCCAGGTGATGGTCACGATGCGATGCGTGATGTCGATCACCTCGACCTCTAATCCCGTTTCCTGATGCGCCGTCAATGAGGGGAGAGCGGTCCCTCCCAGAAGAATTCCCACGGCGACTGCGAAGCCGGCGATCTTCATGTTCATCATCCTGTGAGCCTGGCCGATCGACATCGTTCGTGTCCTCCTTCGAAAATCGCCACAAAGACGCGGAGAACGCCAAGATCCTCCAACAGGCTCTTTTCATCCCCGCGATGTGGCTCGGCGCGCGCCATGAATGGCTCCTTCGAAAATCGCCACAGATTCCACAGATGGGCCCAGATTTTTCCTCCTTCGAAAATCACCGCAAAGACGCGGAGAACGCCAGGATCCTCCAACAGGCTCTTTTCATCCCCGCGATGTGGCTCGGCGCGCGCCATGAATGGCTCCTTCGAAAATCGCCACAG
>RFHM01000361.1 GCA_003696865.1 Acidobacteriota bacterium
GCAGGTCCGATACTATCCGCGCTGCCCGCTCACCATCATTCCCCTGGAGGGATGGACGCGATCCATGTATTACGAGGAGACGCAACTGCCGTGGATTCCTCCGTCGCCGAATATGCCGTTGGTCGAAACGGCTGTGGTCTATCCGGGGACGTGTTTGCTCGAGGGAACCAATCTCTCCGAAGGGCGAGGGACCACGCGGCCCTTCGAGACTCTCGGCGCGCCGTGGATTGATGGTTGGCAACTGGCCGATGCACTGAATGGAATAGGGCTTGCTGGCGTTCATTTTCGTCCCATCATGTTTCAACCCACGTTCCACAAATATGCTGGCCGGAGATGTGGAGGGGTGTTCATTCACGTGACGGATCGGCGGGCGTTCGCTTCTTTTCTCTCCGGGCTGGCCATCCTTCGTGAGGTGATCCGACTCTATCCCGATCGATTCTGCTGGCGGTCTCCTCCATACGAGTACGAGCATGAAAAGCTCCCTTTCGATATTCTGGTGGGAAATGACTGGATCCGGCCGTGGTTAGAGGCCGGCCGATCTCTCCGGGAGATCGACGCGCGCTGTCAGCAGCAGTGGCGAGCATTCGAGCCGCTCCGGGCGAAGGCGCTGCTCTATTGAGGAAGCGAGGACTTCGGGCGTTCTCATGACGTCCCCTCGAAAATCACCGCCGAGGCGCAGAGAACGCAGAGATCCTCGGGCTCTTTTCATCCCGTCGGTGTGGCTCGCCAAGTCATGGACGACTCCTTCGAAAATCGCCACAGATTCCACAGATGGACGCGGATTCTTTATCTGTGATCATCGGTGAAATCTGTGGCTTGATTTTCATCCTTTCGGTGTGGCGACCGTGCCATGAACGACTCTTGTGAAAATAAGGTGGCGCAAGCTGTCAGCTTGCGTGACATTCTCCAACGAATTCATTTTCACTTTTGCGGCGTGGCTCGCGGAGTTGTGCGCGACTTCTGCAGAGCTTCCACCCTTCGGTTGGCGCATCATCATATCTTTACACTGCCTGGTGGCCTCGACTAATATTGGGGAAGAGGAACGATGCGTTCGAGGATGCTCAGGAGAGAGGGCATACAGCTTTTCCGACGGCGGGCGGCTCGTCGCCAGATCATTCATGAATTCAACCGCTCGTTGATCCTCATCAGTGATCCAGAAGCGTTGCAAGCGAGTATTGCGACCCGTATTCGGGAGCTGTTCGGCCCGGATATCATCATCATCTTTCAACTCGATCGAGAGCGAGGGGTGTTCTCTCCGACGTATAGCGTGGGTATTGAACGCTCGGCATTGGCCGACGTCCGATTTCACCAGCGCGGTCGATTGGCCCGGTGGCTGCTGGTCAATGAGAGTTGCCTCGTCATCGAGCGCGCCCGACAGGTGTACGAATTTCTGTCTTCGCCGGAGCGAGACTGGTTGGGGAGATTGAACACATCCGTCTGCGTGCCGCTCATCTCGTTGAACCGGTTGACGGGTATCATCCTGCTCGGCTCCCGCGGAGGGCATTGGGAGGTGACCGATGGCGATTTAGAACTCCTGGAACTGCTGGCCCATCAGGCGGGACTGGCATTCGAAAATGCTGCTCTCTATCAGCAACAGCGCGATCGATTACGGCGGCTTCATCGCGCCGAGCGACTGGCTGCTGCCGGACAACTGGCCGCCGGCGTGGCCCATGAGATTCGGAATCCGCTGACGGCGATTCGCTCGACCATCCAATATATCTTGCACCGCTTTCCCCGAGAGGACCCCAACCGGGAACTCGTCATCGAGTTACTGGGCGAGGTCGATCGTATTGATCGGACGGTCAACGGATTGCTCAGTCTCACGCGGTCGCGCCGCTTCGAACCGGTGGAAACGGATGTCATCGGGGTGATCGAGCAGTCGCTCCTGCTCGTTGAGGCGCAAGCCCGGCGACAGGCCGTCACCATCGATCGTCACTATGAGCGCGATCATCTCGTGGTCATGGGCGATGCCCATCAGCTCAAGCAGGTGTTCTTGAATCTCATGCTCAACGCCCTCCAGGCCATGCCCGATGGGGGGCGACTCACTATATCGGTGAGCACCCGGCATCCGGAATATCCTCTTCGAGGCGATCGCTGGACGAAGATCGAGATCGCCGATACGGGGCCGGGCATTCCGCCAGAAAATCTGGACAGAATCTTCGATCCGTTTTTCACGACCAAGCGCGATGGAACGGGATTGGGACTCTCGATTTGTCACAGCATTGTGCATCAGCATGAAGGCGAAATCGAAGTGCGGAGTCAACCGGGGCAAGGGACGACGGCTGTGGTCCGCCTGCCGCTCGTATGAACATGTCGAGCACGGTGATCCATCATAGGGCTAGGCAGTGGGGCGATCATTCGAGGTCATCTCCGCCAGCGCAACGACGGGCGAGGGAAGAGACGTTCGTCTTCCGCGAGAGGCGAGCGTGTACCGGGGCGAGGAACCGATGGCTCGGATACTGATCGTTGATGATGAAAAGCAGATTCGGCGAATCTTGACCGTGCTCCTTCGCGAGCGCGGTCACCAGGTGGAAGAAGCACTCTCCGGCGAGGAGGCTTTGGATCGCCAGAGCGAGTTCCATCCTGAGATCGTCCTTCTCGATCTCAGTCTTCCCGGGATCGATGGATTAGAGACGCTCACCCGGTTATTGGAACGCAACCCGAGCACCGATGTGATCATGATGACGGCGTATGGCACCATCCGCTCGGCCGTCGAAGCCATGCGGCGAGGCGCATTCGATTATCTCACCAAACCGTTCGACAACGACGAATTGCTCATGATCATCGAGCGAGCGCTCCACATGAGACGACTCAATGCCGAAGTCGAAGCGTTGCGCGACGAGTTGGAGACGCGGTATGGGTTCAGTGACATCGTGGGCCTCAGTCCACCGATGCAGGACGTCTTTCGCATCATGGCCAAGGTAGCCCGCGTGGATGCCACCGTGCTCATCGTTGGGCCGTCGGGGACGGGGAAGGAACTGGTGGCCCGAGCCATTCACCGGCGGAGCGCGCGGGCCCTCGGACCATTCGTCGCCGTCAATTGCAGTGCCATTCCTCCGACATTGTTCGAAGCCGAATTCTTCGGATATGAGAAAGGGGCTTTCACCGATGCCCGAGAGCGTCGGCGGGGAAAATTCGAGCAAGCGCAAGGCGGCACGCTGTTTCTCGACGAAATTGGCGATCTTCCGCTGGAAGCACAAGCCAAACTCCTCCGAGCGCTTCAGGAACGTCAGATCACCCGATTGGGCGCGCGGCATCCGACGCCGGTCGATGTGCGCGTCATCGCGGCCACCAATCGAGATCTGGAACAGGCAGTGCGCCAGGGAGCGTTTCGCCAGGATCTCTACTGGCGCATCAACGTGGTGACTATTTCGTTGCCTCCACTCCGGGAGCGGCGAGAAGATCTTCCCCTGCTCATCGATCATTTCCTGGACCGGTTCAATCGAGAGTTGGGGTTGGCGGTGAGATCGATCGCGCCCGAGGCCCGTCAACTCCTCCTCCAGTATGATTGGCCGGGGAATGTCCGGGAGTTGGAGAACACGCTCTGTCGGGCAATGATTCTCTGCGAAGGGGGCGTCCTCAAAGCATCGGATCTGCCACCACGAATCCGGGGCGTGGCATCAGATGAGCAGGCCTCCCAACCAGCAGAATCCAATGAAATGACGTTGGCCGAAGCCGTCCGAGCGGCTACCGAACGAGTGGAGAAAATGATGATTCAGTCGCGGCTGGCGCAGTATGGGGGGAATCGCTCGGCGGCCGCCGAGAGCCTGGGCATCAGCCGGAAGACGCTGTTCAACAAGATGCGCCAATATCACTTGGACGTCGAGGAGGATGGAACAGACTCCTCAGTCAAATGATGCCCCAGGCGGCTCGGAGTTCATAAGAGCGGCAGAAGATGCGGGGGATTGGAGAATGTTCGTGAAACTGTTGTGTTCTTGGGGTCTGAGAAGCTCCCTCTCGGTGTCTTCATTTTGTTAAACATCTTCCGTAGCGAGCCGCTGATTGATGGAGGCATCGTCGAATTGACGCGCCACCGCGCGCACTTTGGGGAGACGTCTTGGTGAAGCCTGCCGTAGCCGGGCACATCGAAACCGGGTGGGTGCTCCGCTTCGGCTTCGTCTCTCAGACGGCCCCCAAGAGCGCACGTTCCTGTCCGGCGGGCGTCGGTAACGGCTTCAGGTGCTGAGCGACGCGCGCGGCGGGATTCGGTAAAATCAATACCAACGCCAGCTCTGCGGTCAATGTCAGGCCTGCCGTTGCTCCCGTCGACGTCGCGCCGACCCCGGCGATGATCAGATCCGGCAGCTCTATGCCCCGGCGCGCCGGCCATAAGCAAGCCTCGCCGTTGCGGACGAGGGAATTCGGTCGCTCGATAGTCATCATTGACATGGGGTCACCTCCTCCGGTTCATCTCACGTCATACCGACGAAAAGAGACGTAGGCGATGATGAATAAACCGAGATTGATCAGGATGAGGACACTGGCGTCCCACCATATTCCGCTGATCGCCTCTTGACCCCAAGGAAGTCGATCTTCGAATTTTGGTATGGCATCGAATTCGATGGTCATCTGTCGAAGCACAGGATCGATCACCGTACGATCCAGCGGATGGACTTTATCCAGCGGATACGCCTCGTTGAGAAAAATTTTCATCGCTTCCCGGTAACGGCGCGCCTGCTGAAGAAAGGATGCATAATGCACCAAGCCCGATCCGGCGATGCGTTCCAGAGCGTCGACGAATAATACTGATGGCGAGACGCGCGCTATAGTTCGTCCTAATTCCACCTGGGCGAGCATTCGGTTTCGGTAATCCTCGATGACCCGTCCTCGCGCTTCATCTATCTCGAAGGCGCGAAGCAAGGGCTCGCCCGGCGACCAGTGACCGCTAATGATCCAATTATCCGGGTGTGGGTATCGTTGATTATAGCTCTGAAAAGCCTCATCAGCGGCCCGCGCGGCCTCCTCGAGCACCTGCTCTCGTGAAGGGAGTTTCAGTAGGCCTTTGGCGAGTAAGCTGCTCCCCGAGGGGATCACGATAACGAGAATGACCCACACGAACAGGCTCACCAGGAGACTGGTGACGGGCTGCTTCGTTCGTGCCGAGATGAGGAGCCCGAGCATGACGAAAGTGGAGATCACGCCGGTGGACAGCCCGAAGGCCTGTCCTATTCTCATCCACATGTCCGCCGTCAACATCACCATTCCCGACGACATAATGATGAGGAGACTGAGGATCACGCCAACGATTAACGGAAGGAGCAGCACGATCATGGCGCTCATATACTTGGTCAGGAGCAGTATGTCTCGTGACACCGGATAGGACATCACGAGTCGAAGCGTCCCCCGTTCTTTCTCACCACTGAAGCCGTCGTAAGTGAGAACCAGGGCAGCGAAGCTCAAGATGAGCGAGACAATGAAAGCCCAGTCCAGACTGTCGAACGGCCAGAGCAGAGGATTACGGCGCAAGGTGTATTCAGGACCTTCCAGACGAAAGGCATTGACGCGGAAAGCATCGGGCAAGTCCTTTTCGTGTCCCTCGGCAATGAAGCCCAGCGGATCGGGCCGTCGATAGATGAGTTGCATGTTCCAACTGAACACCTGGAACAGCGGCCAGGGAGCAGAGGCTCTCTCGGCGAGTTCCATGAGGCTCCGATTCACTCGACGGCTATAGTCATCGAGCTGTCGCTGATACTCGGTTTGGAAAAAGAGAGCACCGACCACCATGAGGATGGTAGTGAGGGAAAAGGCGAGACTCAAGCGCAGGCTCGTCAAATGATCGAGGGTCTCTCTTTTCATGATGGACCAGAACATTCCATTCACCTCTTCAATCGGCTCTCACGTCGGCTCTGAGAAACGCCACATGGCTGAGCAGAAAGAGGACCAAGTTGAGAAAAATCAGAATGCCGAGTTCCGGCAAAGCCCGCTTTATCTGCGCATCGATGGTTTCTGAGACGGGATCAAACGTCGGCATGTCGCGCAAATCCAGAGGCGGGACCTCATCCCAACCCCGCCCGATGAGGTCATCGATGGCCCGTCGACCTCGACTCTTTCTGAGCGCTTCCAATTCTGCCGTCGTCAATAACTCGTTCATATTCCGGCGGGTGAAGTAGGCCAGCGAGAAAAGCCCATCCTTGCTCTCTACATAGTCGATCACTACATGACGATATCGTCGCGCTCGCTCCAGGAATCGGAGGTAATGATCTGCATCGGTGCCCGCCAAGATCGAGGCGGCTTGAGTATACACCCAAGCAGGCGAGAGCCGGGCCACCATCTTCGCCAGATCGGCTTGACGGAGTAACGTTCGTTCGTATGATCGGTAGAGATCATGAATCCGCTCGGCGTATTCCATGTCGAGCCGCAGACAATACTTCAATCCTTCTAACTCCCAGAGCATGATTTCCCGAGGGGCATAGTAGATCATGATCGGATAAGGGATGTCACCGGTGTAAACTGACCGACCTTTGATGAATTCCCAGCGATGGGGAGGCGGGGGATGCTTCTTGGCATAGCTCCACAGTCGCTGCCACATTTCGGACCGGAGATTCCTCGCCCGTGCGTCCACCATGGCTTTGGCTTCCACAGGTCGAATATGATGAGCCAGATAGGCGCTCGCATGGGGAAACAGGACGACCAGTACGATCCAGCAAAATAGAAGGACAGTGAGCGACGTCGCCGATCGTTTCACAATGGTGGAGACCAAAATGGCGAGCAGGTGGAACGTCGAGAGATAGATGAGCGAGATGGCCACGATCAATCCGATACGCATCCAGTCTTGCGACGAGAAGGCAATCGAAGAAGAACTGATCATGACAAAGAGGGCCAGGATCATGCCAACGAGAACCATCGGCAGGAGGGTCATCATGCCCCCGAGATACTGGCCCATCAGCATCTTGTGGCGGGGTAGAGCATGTGAGAGAGTCAGTGCCAGGGTTCCTTGCTCCCGTTCTCCAGAGACTACATCGTAAGCGAAGAACAACGCCAGCAAGCTGAGCACGATTTGCACGATGGCAACTAGGTCGAACGATTTCAGCACGACCATCAGCGGATTTTTCTCTCCCTGACCCATACTGATTTCCGGGATGCGCGTGTAGGATAGCGTGGCTTCACTGGCCAATCGCTTATCGAATCCTTCGCATAGAGGGCTGAGTTGGGCTGGTGGCCTGTCCACCGTGATGGTGAGTTGCGAGTACACCTTGATCTGCCGGAGTTGTCGGGCATGTTGACTCGCCGCCGCACTATAACTGGCCCGCCGTTCCTCGTAGTCTCTCGTCAGGATGACGGCACTCAGGAGAAACAGAAGCTGGCAGAGAACGAAGCCAATGACGAACTTCTGCGTCATGACATTGATGAGAAGCTGCTTTCGGGCTATTGTCCAGATCATGAGATTCACCGCACGTCGTAGCCAATGAACGCCACGTGGGCGACGATGAAAAAGAGAAGGGCGTAAATCACCAGCAATGCCACGTCTGGCAGGCTGTGAGCGAGCGATTCCGAGATCTCAGGAAAGCGGAACGCAAAGCGGGGAGGTTTCTCGGGCGGCTCTTCTCCCGGAAGCGTGCCGCCGAACCCCCAACTGTGCCCTTCGTCGGTAATCAGGTCCTGATACATCCTGCTGAACACCAGGCGATCCATGCGGGCATAGTGACGTCTGACGGCGTCGAAAAACCGCACCTTCACCGTCTCCCCCGTGTCGGCCATGTCCGTCATCACATAGGCAAAGACGGATGCCGGCGATATTCTGGCGATATTCCTGGCCAAATGGAGTTGCCGTTGCTTTTTGCGCTGATGGTCTTCGTCGATCTTGGCCAACTCGTCGCGCATCCGCGCTTCGAATGGCTTGGCGATCTCGTTCCTTCTTCGCACGAACTCGGGATCGTTGGCGTCGAATGTGAGCGCCCCTTCTGCGAGCCCTTTTTGCCGAGCCTTTGCAAAATAGAGGTCTTTGAGCGCTCGACCTTTCTCCTGCTGAATATGTTCCACCAGGAGCTTTTTTCTCAAGGCGATGACGGCGTCACTCTCGACCGGGCGAATCATCCCCGCCACAATGATGCTCAGTCGCGGCACGGCGAGAACGAAGACAACCCAAATGAGCATGAGGACGATGAGCGTGGTCTTCGATTGATGCGTGAGCGATGAGATCACCATGCCCAGCACATAGAAGGTGCTGATGTAAACAATCGATGCGACCACCATGAGCAGAACCTTTGTCCAGAGGTTGTGGTCGAAGAGCGGATAGCCGGTAGCGGTGAGAACGATCAGACCGATGCCCGTGGCAATGAGGAAGGGCACGACGAGGATGAGCATCCCTCCGGCGAATTTCCCCAGCAAAATCTTGTATCTGGGCACGGCATTGGCCAGACAGAGCCTCAGCGTTCCCATCTCCTTCTCGCCCGATATGGAATCGAAGGCGAACAGGAAGGCGATCAGACTGAGCACGGCCTGAACGACGAATAAGAAGTCGATCCGGCCAAATATCTCATAGATGGGATCGCCATAGCTTCTCGGCTTGTCCATTTGAATCTGATTCGGCTGAATGGAGAAACCTTTGGGGAGACTCGTTTCGACGCCATTGGCGAAGACGGCGAGCGGCGATGGGGGTCTCGTTCCGCTCCATCCACTTCTTGAACTTCTCAAGGTGGATTCGATTTTGAGCTGTTCGTTGTAATCGGCGAGCCATCGTTCGTACGTTTGGGAATTGACATAAAGACTCAGCGGGATCAGAAGCGCACAGAGCATCAACAGGACCAGAAAACGAATCGACAGCACCAGATCGAGGATTTCCTTTTGCAGTAGCGTCAAAAAGGACGCCGGGCCGATGGCGACCCTCAAGGTTTGGTTGAGTTCAGGAGATCGTATGTCAGCTTTGACCATGACTCATCTCCGGGTATCATTTGAGACCTTCGACCAATCTCAATACTCGGGAAAATCGGCCGGGGCTCACAGGTCTACGATGAAAGATGAAAGCGCAGGATGAGCCGATCAGTGAACATCAATCCGTTCATCGGTGAATCTGTGCGAAACTTCTTTTCACAGGAGCGAGTGATCATCGTTGTTTCAACAGGCGCTCGATGAGCACGCGCAGATCCTCATGACGATTCACGCTGCCACCGGTCAGAAACGAGTAGATCCGTCCTCGTTTGTCGATGATGATATGCGTCGGAAACACGGAGACGCCAAATTGCTTGGCGATTTCACCGGCGCGTGGGACGATGTGGTACTTGAACGTCGTCTCCTTCAAGAATTTTCGCAGCGCCTCCTCATCATCCAGCGCAAAGGCGATGAACGCGACATCTTTACCCTTGAACTCGTCCACGAGTTTGTTGAGCCCGGGAATTTCTACGCGGCATGGTGCACAGCCGATGAACCAGAAGTTGAGCACGGCGATCTTTCCATGCAAGGCGGCCAGATCAAACTCCTCGCCGTCAAGTGTGGTGACGCGAAACGCCGGTGCCGACCGCTCACTCGCCGTTGAGGTAGTTGAGGATTCCATCTTCTTGGCGAGATGCTCCTCAAAGCCGGCCAGACTCCCATGCATCTTCTTGTAAAGCGCTTTCAAGAGATCTTCGGCTTCTCTAGAACCTTGATGCCAAGCTTTTAGATACGCCGATTCGGCGCGAGAGGGCTGCGAGAGTTGCTGCCAGATCCGCCCTTCGAGGATGTAGGTTCTGGGATTGGTTCCCTTTTCCAGAGCCTGGGCCGCTTTGATCGCCGCCAGAGCCTTGGCATAGTTGTTCTGCTGCATAGACATCTCAGCGCTCAACGCATAAGCAGATGGCATGAGCAACTCGGTCTGTTGACCGGAGATATCTCCGTAAAGTCGAAGTTTGCCTTGAAGAAAGAGATCAAGAGCGTGCTCGATGAGCGACGCGGCGCGCTCGATTTTCTGTTGGTGCGTGTGATAACTGAGCGCCAGATAGAAGCGAGGAGCTGGATTCTCAGGCTCATCTTCGATCCATTGTTGACAAATCGTCTCTACTGTCCGGAGCGGAAAATCCTCGTCTCGCGTCACGTCTGTAAATGCGACCTGTTGACGGGCAAATTCCGTGTTTGGATATTGTTCGATGAGTTTCCACTTCAGCTTCTTGATGTCTTCCGGGCCTTCTCCCTTGAATTGCTGAGCAAACGCTTGGTACGAGTAATCATCCAAGGCGGCCCAGGTGAACGGTGATGTGGGATATTGAACCACCATTTTTTTGAGGATCTCTCGACTCTTTTTCTCTCGCCCGAGTAGAAGATATCCATAAGACAAGGCGTAAAGAAAATCCACCGGTTCGCCCTTGACTTGTCGGGTTAACGTCTCAATGTCTTTCTTGATCACAGAGACTACATTTTCTCTTTTCACGCTACTGGCGAGCCACCATTTGTTTCTATAAGCGGCATAATTATCGGGATAGAGGGCTATTTCTTTGTTAAAGAACTCCTTGTACTTCCGTGGGGTCATCTTCTGCTGATAGGCACCTTTTGCTGGTACTCCATCAGGTCGATAAACCATCGTCTCTACGCGCGCCTTCATATCCCAATCATCCAGCGTGATGAAATACAATTGGACATAGGAGAGATGAGGCTCGATGGTCAATTCATATTTGAAGACGTCACCCATCTTGTGCATCTTCTCCGTGAGGTGTTCCATATGACCGGGAAAATAGAGAACAGCGGAAACATAAATCTCATCAGCAGCGAAGAGTTTGGCTCCCTCTGCCTTCGGATTGTATGTGACCGTCAACGTGTCTCCCCACTTCGGTCGCTCGGGTTCGACTTGGGCAACCTGGGCGAGCGATTGCCCGGAGAAGACGATGAGCGTGAAAATCGAGATCAAGACGCATTTTCCTCGTTTCGTGCTCATAGAAACCTCCTGTTCGGTGATGATGGCTTCATGATTGGCATTGTCAAGAACGGCGGCTCTCGCATAGATGCATTCCCGACCCCTGGCATCTCACCTCACGTCATATCGGGAAAAGGCGATGAATCCGCCGGCGATGAACAGTCCGGTGTAGAGCAAGAGCAATCCGAGCGCGGGCAACGCTCGATTGATGGCCGCCCGGGCATCGCGCCGAGGAGGCGTGAACGCCGGAAGATCGGTGATCGATGGCGGATCGTGCCGCCGGAGCGTCATGCTCATGTTTCTCATCCACATGGTGACCATTGGGGGATCATCAAACAGAGCAGCGTTCAACCGGCTCTGGTGAAGGCGGACGGCCGTCCACCAGGACTGAGCATAAGTATCGCCGGTTCCCGCCAGATCGGCCGCGGCGTGGGCGAAGGCGGCCGCCGGACTCAGCGCCATGATGATGCGGGCCACTTCATTCTGTCGGGCCATCCTTCGTTGGGTATCGCGGTCCAACTCGCCGAGCAACTGCCGACGTTTGCCGACATAACGGGTCACAATCGGTGCTATCCGGCGGTCGATGGCGTCTTTGTGCTCCTGGTAAAGGCGCATACTGACCATTTGGTCCTGACCGGTCTCTTCGCGATAGACCTCGCCCATCGCTCGCGCCGCTTCCTGGCGAATGGCCTCATCCAACGCTCGCTTCTTCGCCTCGACGGCGTGAACCGGTGGCACTGGCGATACTGCCTGAGCGACGAGCGTGGAGAGTGGAGGAAGGGCCAGGACGGCGACGACCCAGGTGACCAGGAGTATGACCAGCGAGGTTTTCTGGCTGCCGGCCAGAGAAGAGATCATCAATCCGAGCGCGTAGAAACAGAGGAGATAGAAGCTCGCCGCCACGGCGATGAGCCCGACCTTGGTCAACGGGTCTCCGGCGAGCAGGTCGAGCCCGAAAAACTGAGCACTCAACAGCGCCAGTAAGAAGACCATGGCCAGCAATGCCAGCAGGGTGATCGCGCCGGCGATCAATTTTCCGACCAGAAAAGCGGCTCGCGGGAGAGGTTGACTCAACGTCATCCGCAGCGTGCCCAGCTCTTTCTCTCCCACCACAGCGTCGAACGCCAGCAGGATGGCCAGTAAACCCAACACCACGCGAACCAGGAATTCCACATCCAGTTGACCGAGGACGTCGGCCAGCCGATGAGGCCGCGAGGCTAAGGGTCCCACTCGAATGCCCCTCGGAGAAAAGTCCCAGTATTCCGGTAATCGCGCGTCTAATCCATGAACGAGGGCGCTGAGTGGCTCGGGGGGGCGGATCGCCCGCAGAACCTCCAGGTTCCACACCCCGCTCACCGCTTCGCCAGCCGGTCCGGCGCGCAGTTCTTGCTGCGCAGTCGCCAGCCGGTGGTAATCTTCCAGCCGATTGGTGTAGTCGCGGACGCCCACGTAGACGGCCAGCGGCGTCAATCCCAGCACCAACACGCCGATGATGAGAAACCGCAGGCTGGTCAGTTGTTCGACGAGTTCCCGGCGGGCGACGATCCAGGCGGCGCGAAAGCCACCCGGCGCTGCGGTTGCCTGGAACGGGATGTGAGGCGATGACGTGACATGTGCCTCAGCCATGATAACCTCCTTGAGCGATGAACCCCCAACGGCCACCGGCAAACAAGCGGTCATAAGGGCGGCGGCTCCTTCGCGTTCATTGTCCGAACCGATACCATCCGGTTAGGCGAAGGAACATCGCCGACGCCGGTGGGCCGAGAGAAAAACCGATGGACGACCCACGCTCGGTCAGCGATCGCCGGGCATGCGATCACGAGGCGCGGCGCTCTTCCGACTCCGGCCCCAGACCGCCGCGCATGTAATCCAGATAGAGCCGCTCCAGATTCTCGTACTCCAGTTCTTCGCGGGTTCGCTCCATCACCTTACGCCCTTCCTTCATGATGCCCACGCGGTCGGCGATCTCTTTGGCTCGGAAGATGTCGTGGGTGGACATCAAAATGGCTTTCCCACGCCGCCGAAGTTCCTTGAGCGTCTCGATGAATTCGGCCGCCGAAGCGGGGTCCAATCCGGCGGTCGGCTCATCCAGCAGCAGCGCCGGCGCATCTTTGATCATACAGATGGCGATGCCCAGCTTCTGTCGCATGCCCTTGCTGAACTCCTTCACCCGCTGTTCGAACGCGCGCTCGGGCAATCCCACCTCCCGCATGACCATGTAGTAGTCTTCTTTTTTGAGGTTCTTCTTGCCCCCCAGCTTGGCGAAGAAATCCAGATTCTGTCGGGCGGTGAAGTTGCCGTATAGCATGACGTTCTCCGAGAGGTAAGCGACGTATTTCTTGGCTTCCAGCGGATCTCGGGTCACGTCGATGCCGTTGATCAGCGGCGTACCCGACGTCGGGGGGATGAAATTGAGAAACAAGTTGATCGTCGTCGTCTTGCCGGCGCCGTTGGCTCCGAGCAGACAATAGATCTCGCCGGGGTTGACCTTGAGATTCAGCGAATCCAAAGCCAGCACGCCGTCTTCATAGCGTTTGGTCAGATTGATGGCTTCGATCATAGACGCCTCCCTCAGGCATAGATTGGCTTCAGGCACAGATTGACGGATTGACCGATCGGTTGAATATCTTCATCGCGTTTGACCGAATTGGCGGCTTCGATCATGGATATTTCCTTCACGCACAAAGTCACCGATGAACCGTGTCAGTTCATCGGTGCTTTTGAGCTGTCGATACAACTTGGGATTGATCAATCGCTTCACCTCACAGCTTCCGTTACCGAAGTCGATGAGCAATCCGACGGGAAGTCCACTGGCTGCGAGGCCGGAGACCACCTGGGCTTTGAAAACCTCGGGCCAAGCTCCTTCCACGGCCTTCAATTCAACATATATCGCTTCTTCTACCACGAGGTCGAGTCGGTGTTGACCCACCAAATGATCGTGAAAATGTACGTCGAAGCCCACCTCTGAACGATACTTCGAGTCTCGTTCTCCAAGTGCCACCTTCAACGCGTTATGGTGGATCTGCCCCGGAAATCCAGGTCCCAGTTCCCGATGAACTTCATAACCGGCATCAATAATTCTCCGCGTCAGTTCAGAATAGGGATAACTCTTCATGATGCCTCCAGAGGAAAGGCATGAATCAACTCTCTCATCAGTTCATCGGTTCATCTGTGCTTATCTTCTCGTCAGCTTGATCCCGAATACGACGATGCCGATAACCAAGAGCAGTAAGGCGCCGATCAGTCCGGCCATGCCCCAGACGTTGGTGCGCGCCTTGACGCTAACCCGATAGATCTTGTCTTCGGACGGTACTCGCCGGTTATAAGCGTAGCTCTCGGTCTTGATGCGCACCTCGTAATCACCCACCGGCACATCCGGTGGCGGCAAGATCTTCAATTGCACGCGCTCTTCCCGATTGATCTCGAGGGCCGGGATGATGTCGGGTACCAGCTCCACTCGCCAGTTCAACGGGTATTCGGCGGTCAGCCGGATATTATCCAATCGTCGCGTTCCCGTATTGCGTATGGTGAGGTTCGTCGCCACCGTCTCCCCCACCTGAATCTCCGAATAGAGACTCACGGCCGAGACTTCGATCCGCCCCACTCCGCGAGGGATGATCTCCAAGCGAACGGCGCCCACCCGGCTGCGGCGAATCTCCTCCGGCGTGTAATGTCGGTCTTGGCTGAATCGCGCCGCCTGTTTGTCGTTCATCACTACTGCCCAGAAGGCCAGCGGCTCATCGATGCGCACGTCTGCATCAGCGCGCTCGGGGAGGAACAGTCGGAGACCCAGCCGCTGCTCGGTCACCCCCGCGGGAAAGTTGATCTGCTGGAGTCGGGCCTGTGTCTCCGGATCGAGGAAGCTATAGCTGATTTGCCGCGGCAAGTTGAGCACCTTGAGTTGAAACCGTCGGACATCGACTGTGGATCGTTCCAGACGCAAGTCGTACGTGGCCTGTGAACCGAGATCGGCCTCTTGCGAGATCTGGGTGGCCGTGATGGTCACCACGTTCTCGGTCTCCGCCTGTTGAAGTTGAATCTGGATCTCCTGTTGCTGCCCTTTATAACTGGCGGCGACGACGACGCTCTGAACGTCGCGCAGGAGCTGAAACTCGATAGTTCGCGACTGGCCGTACTTCAGTTCGGGGATGTGTACCTCGTAGGGCAGGGCAATGGTCGTGCCGCGCGAGACCGGTTGACCGTTCGGGCCGGGCGTCCCCGCATCGCGCAGCGAGATGAAGATATCCCGCACCGTGCGCGTACGGAGCGCTTCGGGGATGGGATCGGCGCCCTCGAAATTGCTGAGCAGACGAAACTGCGTGTCATCGAATGTCGGCGTGAGATTGGCCACCGTCAACCGCACCCATTTGCGGCCATCGCGAGTCTGATATTTGATCGCCTGACGAACCGAGATGCGCGGTTGCAAACTCAACAGCGAGAGCACCGCTTCCTGATAGTTGAGTTGGGCCATTTCGACGGCCGTACGGGCGCGGTCCAGTTCCGTCTGAGAGACCAGGCCTTGCCTGAACAGTTCCTCGGTGCGTTGCAGTTGCGTGCGCGCCGCTTTCAATTCGATCTGGCGGCGGCGCACTTCGAGGAACCGCCGTTGTTCATCGGTGATGGGAGCCTGCTGGGCATGACCGTTGAGGGGAGCGAGCAATCCCAAGGTCATCACCAGGGCCATGAGCATCCGGTTGATCGTTTCCGGCCGAGCCATCATACCACCGTTTTTCATATGCAACCGGCGTGCCAAAAGTTCCCATTTGATGGAGAGCGCAGGGGGCGGTGGGCGAGAGTAGGATAACTGTCGTGAAATGAAGGGATTAGATGAGAGAGGGGGCGATGCGCGGTGCCTATTTCTGGCTTCGCCTCCGACGGGGAATCTCCTCGGGGTGGGTAACGCGTTACCCACAGGTCGAGACCGGGAATCGAGGGTTTTCGTGTAACTCTCAGATGAAGTTTGGCTTACA
>RFHM01000362.1 GCA_003696865.1 Acidobacteriota bacterium
GATGGGTTCGATCCTTCCATGGGCGTCATCATTATCGCCGCCACCAATAAGCCGGAAGTGCTCGATCCGGCGCTGCGGCGCGCCGGACGATTCGATCGACAGATCGTCGTCGATCGCCCCGACGTGAAAGGGCGGGAGGCCATCCTGCGAGTCCATGCCCGGAAGATCAAGCTGGCTCCCGACGTCGATCTCGGCGTGATCGCCGCGCGTACGCCGGGAATGGTGGGAGCCGATCTGGCCAACATCGTGAACGAAGCCGCCCTGCTGGCCGCCCGCCGCAACGCCGACGCCGTCGGGATGGATCACTTCGAAGAGGCCATCGACCGCATCATGCTCGGCCTGGAGAAGAAAGGCCGGGTCATGGGTCAGGTCGAGAAGGAGCGCATCGCCTACCATGAGGCGGGACACGCCGTCGTCGCCCTGTCGGTTCACCATGCCGATCCCGTCCACCGGGTCACCATCATTCCTCGATCCATCGGCACGCTCGGCGCCACCCTCCAGTTGCCCACCGAAGATCGTTACGTGCTCACCAAACAGGAACTGGAAGATCGCCTCACCGTCCTGCTCGGTGGTCGGGCCGCCGAAGAGATCGCGTTCGGCGACATCTCCACCGGGGCTCAGGACGACCTGGAACGAGCCACGGAACTGGCGCGACAGATGGTCACCCGATTCGGTATGAGCGATGCCCTCGGCCCCCGAACGTTCGGGCGTCCGTTGGCCGGGCGTTATCTGCAACCTTCACTGGACCTCGGCGAGGAGCGGAATTACAGCGAGCGCACCGCCGAGCTCATCGACGAAGAAGTCGGCCACCTCATCGATCACCTCTATGGGCGAGCCAAGCGCATTCTCACCGAACGTCGAGCCGCTCTGGTGCGGATCGCCCGGGAACTGGAGACGCGAGAGACGCTCAACCGGGAGGATCTGGAGCGACTGGTCGCTCGCGATGAGAAGCTCGAGGTCGCGACCGGCTGAACCTCGGGGCCCGTCGGAGGGTGCTCTCCGAACGATCGCCCGAATGGGTCTGACACGCGGGCCGCTCTCCCGGTCATCGAAGGTGGCCGGCAGGGATCGATTGCTCGTATCCTGAGCTCTGCGGGGAATCACCCATGAGCTATGGCGCGCGACGAACGATGAATGCATGACGAAGCGCAGGCTGACGGCCGGCGCCACACTCGTTTTCACGAGGGGAAGATTCCGACGCCCCTTGATCGAGCGAGCCCGGACGGCCAGAATCAAGAGGAAGGCGAGAGACTCCGGTCTCTCCCCCGGCGAGGCATCATGCTGGCGAGAATGAAAAAGTTGATTCGGCGAAAGGTCACCCGCGGCGAGCCGGGCCTTTACATCGCCTTGCTGTTTCCCATCCTGTTCGCCTTCGTGCTGACGTTTGCCGGCTCTCGACTCATCAGCTACCTCATCACCTACGGGTATCTCCCGCCCATCTACTGGGAGCCGGAACCCGGCGTTCACATTCATCATTTCGCTTACGGCATCTTCGTCCTGGCCATCGCCGGATATCTGGCTCTGGTGTTCAACAGCCCGCGCGCCAAGTATCTCATCGCTCTGCTATTCGGCTTCGGTCTGGGCCTGGCCTTCGATGAGTTCCTGATGTGGTTCAAATTGAGGGACGATGCTCCCGCCCGCTGGAGTTACGATGGATTCACTCTGGTCATCGGGACGAGTCTCACCATCCTCGTCGCCAGACCCGGTCTTCAGTTGTTGAGAAAGCTCCTTCCCGTCGGCAAACGGGGCGAGCCGACCGGGGCGGCCGAGCGAGTGGACCATCAACGCCTCCCCTTCCCTTCGGATGAGCATCCGCGTTCCACTGCGCGGTGAGAACCTCGACGCTCCCGATCTCGGGATGGTGAGGGAACGGCGATCGTCGGTCACATCTCTCGACGCCCCGCCGTCAGTCGCCGGGAGCGCCAACCGGCCCGGAGAGCGAGCGGAAGCGAGGCTTGACGCCTCCCGGTTCGTTCAGTAAGGTAAGGAAGTTCGCGCGCCTCGACGACAAATCGGAGCACCGCATCAGGGATCGCTCCGCGTCGCGATCGGCGCCGATATTCATCGGCTCGGGCCCACTGGTTTCATACTCTATCATGGAGGGGAAGAGATGACGGCACTCAATCGCCATACAACCATCAAGTGGCTCGGACATGCCACCTTTCAGGTGCTCACGCCGGAAGGCAAGACGGTGCTCATCGATCCCTGGGTGATGAACAATCCCGCCTGTCCCCAGGAAGCACAGAACTTCGACAAGATCGATCTCATGCTCATCACCCACGGACACTTCGATCACATCGGCGATGCCGTGGAACTCGCCAGGCGATACGAGCCCAAGGTGGTCGCCATTTACGAGACGGCGCACTGGCTGGAGAGCAAAGGCGTGAAGAACATTCTGCCCATGAATAAAGGCGGAACCCAGGTGATCGATAATATCCGGGTGACGATGGTGCACGCCGATCACAGTTGCGGCATTCTCGATGATGGCCGGATCATCTATGGTGGTGAAGGCGTCGGTTACGTCGTGGAGCTGGAGAACGGATTCCGGCTCTATCACGCCGGAGACACGGCGGTGTTCGGCGACATGAAGCTCATCGGCGAACTCTATCGCCCGGAGCTGGCCATGATCCCCGTCGGCGATCTCTACACCATGGGCCCGCGGGAAGCGGCTCACGCCATCCGGCTGCTGGACGTCAAGAAGGTGATTCCCATGCACTTTGGGACCTTCCCGGCTCTGACGGGCACGGTGGCCGACTTGAAGGAGTTGACCGCCGATATCGCGGGACTGGAGATCATCGAAATGAAACCGGGCGAAAGCGTGAGCTGACATGGAACCCGCCGATCTCAGGCGCTCAGCGGGATGTCCTCGATGGAGTTGCCCAGAGTGCCCCGGGGATCACACCGATGAACCCGGGCGCTTGAAGAGAGCGCAAGATGACATCTTGCGTCCCATCGAGGAATCCCCGGCTCCTCGGCCAAAGCTTTCCCCGAATTCCGACCCGGCCGCCATGTGACGCAGAACGACGAGGAGCCACCCTCGCCGCCGGAAGAGGCGGCGGTGCCGCTGTGGGAGGTGAAAGAAGAACAGGCCGACGCCCGGGGGGCGAGAGGTCCGGCATGAGCTGGCCCCTGGATAGGGTTTGACATCTGGGAAGCGGCACTGGTCTATTCTGAGCGCGGCGCAGAAGCCATGACGAC
>RFHM01000363.1 GCA_003696865.1 Acidobacteriota bacterium
ACTCTCCCGTCCTCCGACGGCCGTACCGGATTCTCCCTTTTGGTTTACAGGATGGCGTCGCTTTTCGTATAATCCCAGGGCAAATTCATGCAGGGGGAAAATGGTGACATCGCAGCAACTGGCCAGTCGATTAGACGAGGTGGGATTCTCTGAGATCGTCGTCATCCGCAATAAGATTTTGGCTCTCGAGCGGCAAGGGCGCGACATCCTCTCCTTCCATGGCGGCGAGCCTTTCGTTCCCACGCCCGATCCGGTCAAGGACGCCTGTATCAAGGCGCTGGCCGAGAATCACACCCGCTATGCTCCATCGAGCGGCATTCCTCAACTGCTGGAGGCCATCATCGAGAAAGTTCGTCTCAAGAATCGTATACCCGCCGAACCGGGACAGGCCATCGTCGTCTCCGGAGGGCTTCACGGGTTGTTCGTCTCATTCCTCTCCGTGGTCAATCCGGGAGATGAAGTGCTCGTGTTCTCTCCCTATTGGACGCCGATCAAGGATTTGGTCGCTCTGGCCGGAGGGCGCCAGGTGTTGATTCCGTTCCAGCAGGTGCGCGCCGAAGGCATGGAGGCGACGTTGACCCGGCATCTGACCGAGCGAACGCGCGTCATGTACTTCAACTCGCCGGCCAATCCCAATGGCGTGGTGTTCAGTCGCCAGGAAGTCCAGCAAGCGGCCGAGTTCGCCCGCCGTCACGATCTGTTGGTCATCGCCGATGAAGCCTATGAAGACGTCGTTTTCGACGTCGAACACGTCTCGATGGCTTCGCTCCCGGGGATGTTGGAGCGGACGCTCACCGTGTTCACCCTGTCTAAATCCTACGCCATGACGGGCTGGCGAATCGGCTACGTGATCGCCACCGAGCCGTGGATGACCGGGATTCGAAAGCTCACCCTCTATTCCATCAACGGGGTGAATACGCCGACGCAATGGGCGGCGGTGGCCGCGCTTCGATTGGGAGAGGACTACCTCCAGCCGATCCGGGATGCCTATCGACGGCGACGCGATCTCCTCGTCGACGGATTGCGCTCGGTAGGCTTCGCCTGTGATCCGCCGCAAGGATCATTCTACGCTTTCCCCGACGTCAGTCAGCGGCTGGGCGAGGATAGCTGGAAAGCGAGTCTCCACCTGTTGGAGACGGCCAGTATTTCCACCGTGCCCGGCGTCGTATTCGGGCCTCATGGCCAAGGACACTTGCGCTTCTGTTTCTCTACGTCCATTGAGACCATCGAGAAAGCCATCGATCGGCTGAAGCGGTTGAATCTATAGGATGACCTCTGGTGACCTCCTCCGTCGGTGGTGGGATCATTCTCAGCGGCGTTTCGGGGCGCGGTAGCCCGGTCGGGTGCGGACGCGGACGCCGGGTCGGGAGACCTTCACGCTGATCTTGTGCCACTTCCCATCGGTTTTTTCCGGGGTCGGATAATAGCCGATCGTATATTGATGACGAAGTTCCTCGACGATCTCGTCGAAGGCCTCGTACATCCGCGTGCCGCCGGGATCGGCAATATATCGTCCACCGGTTTTTTCGGCCATGGCGCGCAGCGCGCCCATGGCTTGAAGGGCTTCGGCGCGCCGCGCGTAACGAGGATCCATCAGGTTGACCGTATAAATGGTCACCGAAGCCTCAGCGGCGACCTTCATGGCTTCGGTGAGCGAATGGCGGCTTCGCGTATCGGCGCCGTCCGAGAGCACGAGAATGGCGCGGCGGCGCTCCGGTCGCTGGCGCAAATCCTGAACGGCCTGGTAGACGCCGTCGTAAAGCGCCGTATATCCTTCGGGTTGGATGTGCCACACGATCTCGTCCAATTCCGGATAGGTTCCGAAATCCTGAACCCGCGCCACTCGATCGGCGAACACGTAGACGGCGAACACGTCATCGCCGCGCATCTTCTGGGCGAAGTTCCGAGCCGCCGCGCAGGCGATGCGGATCATCTGTTGCATGCTGCCGCTGACATCGATGAGGATGGCGGCGGCAAACGGCGTCTCTTCGGAACCGAAAAAAGCGATGGTTTGCGGCACGCCGTCCTCGAAGATGGAAAAGTCTTCCTGGCGCAGTCCGCCCACATAAGCGCTCCGGGCATCGGTCACGGTGAGGTTCAGCAAGACCAGGTGGGACGAGAGGCTCACGCTCTCCTGGGGCGATTGTTGGAGAGAAGCAGAGAGCGTGAGCCCCATCCCCAGATGAAGCATGACGATGATGGAAAGGGCGCGTGCGCGTTTCATCGTTCGTAGACGATCACGTTCCGCCCGAGCGCAACCGCTCGCGAAGGGCCTCCGATAGCGAAATGATGGCGTTAGCCCCATTGATGACGGAAAGGGAGATGACTCGATAATCGAGACCCTCCAGGTCCCGTTTCAGGGCCCCGGCGAGTTCGGCGATCTTATCGGCGCCGGCACGAAAGGTCAGCGCCGGAGGGGGGGCGCCCGATGAGGTCTTTCCGCCACCACCGAACGAGCGAATGCGCCGAGCCAGTTTTTGAATTTTTTGCAATATCCTGTCGGCGGGAGCTCGCTTCGATCGCATGGATAATCGCTTCAACTTCTCGGCGAGGGCGAGAATCTCTTCGGCGGCCTCGACGGCTCGTTTATGCTCAGACTTACGAACCTCCACGGCGGCCCGATAGCGCATCTCCGCCTCCATCATCTCCGGCGTCCGAGGCCAGGAGGCATCCGAGGAGTCGTTCTTTTCGGCGGGTTTCTCCTGGGGCGGCGGCTCCTGTTCTTGCTGAGGAGGCGCGAGGAGATAGGGATGGCCCGGTGGTTGGATCGCTACGCCGGCCGGGAGCCCCCCGAGCAGAAGGGCGAGACTCCAGGAAGTCGTGCGCATGGTTCGCCTCATGATCGTCCGTCTCTCATGACATGCCCTCTCGCCGGGCCCGGCGTTGTGCTCATCTTTTCGGCGCGGTGTCCGAGGCGCCGGGCGGGAGCGGTCGGATGGTTGCCGGTGCGCCCGCGGCCAGGTGATGGGGCGGGACGTCTTCGGTGACGATGCTCGCCGGCTGGACGCGAGCGCCCGCGCCAATGCGAATGCCCGGCCAGAGCGTGCTATGAGCGCCGATCTCGGCACCATCATCGATGATCGTCTTCTGTGTATCGGCCGACGCCGCCGGTCGCAGCTCGGGAGCATGGGAGTAGATGACTGCTCCCTGGCCGATGGTCACGCGATGGCCAATCTCCAGCTCTCCGCGATCATCGAGCCACACAGACGGCCCGATGGTGACGTCGTCGCCCAGAGACAGATGATATCCAAAGCGCCAGCGAACGAACGGGGCGCACCGGAAATCCGTGCCCACGCGTTTGAAGATATACGGGGCCAGAATCTGGCGAATGCGGAGTCCCAGGTAATCGTTCAATCCCAACGGGGAGCGGTCAAATAGCTGCCAGAACCAGATGAGTGGCTTGCGATCGGCATACAGATCGGCGTTGACTTCCGGATGCCTCTCCGCGTCCAACTGCACATTGCGCGGATCGAAGCAGGCCATCAATACCCGAGCGCCAATGGGAAAGGTGTAATCGTGGACGCGAGCGAAATTGGGAACGGTGCCCAGATAGATCTGATAGAGCGTATCGCGAACGACATCATGGCGATTCAACCGAGGATCGTTGAGTTTGTCTTCGAGCCGGGCGAGAAAATCGTCAAACAGGGTCTCCACCCAAGCCGGAGGAGCGCTCTGACCCATGGTGGTGCGTGGTTTCTTTTTTGTTCCTCCCATGTTTTCATTACTCCTCGAAGATGAATTCACCCTCTAGTATTCTGTGCCGTTTGCCGACGCTCGTCAAACATTATTCTCCTGGCATAGGGACCTTGACGGAGACATCCGTCCCCGAGGCAGGTTGGCTGGATTGTTCCTTGACGAGTTCGGCCAGAGCCGATACCGAAGAGAGCACGCTCGCCGTCTCCACCGGCATGAAGATGACCTTACTATTCCGGCTTTGAGCCATTTCCTTCAGCGATTCGATGTACCGGGACGTGATGAGATAGTGCGCCGGATCGCCGAACCGCCCCAAGGCGTCGGTGATTTGCCGGATAGCTTCGGCTTCCGCCTGAGCCGTTTTCAATCGGGCTTGCGCCTCGCCTTCGGCGCGGAGGACGGCGGCGCGCATCTCGCCCTCGGCTCGCATGATGGCCGCCTGTTTATCGCCTTCGGCTCGGGTGATGGCCGACTGTTTCTCTCCTTCCGCTTCCAGGACCAGGGCTCGGCGATTGCGTTCGGCGGTCATCTGCTTCTCCATCGTCGCCCGCACGTCCTCGGGGGGGTTGATATTCTTGACCTCCACGCGGGTCACCTTCACGCCCCATTTATGGGTCGCTTCGTCGAGGATGACGCGCAATTTGGCGTTGATCGTTTCTCGCGAACTGAGCGCTTCGTCCAGGTCCATTTCGCCCATGACGTTGCGCATGGCCGTGATGGTCAGTTGGATGATGCTACCGGTCAGATCGGCGACTTCGTAGACGGCTTTGATGGGATCGGTGATCTGCCAGTAGACGACGGAGTCCACGTTGATCGTCACGTTGTCTCGAGTGATCACCGGTTGGAGGGGAAGATCGGTGAACTGTTCTCTCAGATCGACCTTGTTCATCCCCGGCGGGAATCGAGTCCAGTAGACGGATCGAGGTTTGTCCACCAGCGGAATGATGAGATTGAGACCACTGGTGCCCAGTTTATGAAATCGTCCCAGCCGCTCGAAGACGACCACCGTGGCTTGGGGGACGATGCGGATCGCCTGCATAGCGACGACCAGGATGAGAAAGAAGAAAATGGCGAATACGCTGAGTGTCAGTGCGTCCATCGATTCCGGACCTCCTTACGGGATCAGTCAATGAGACGTCGACGTCGGCGGGGGGAGCGGATCGTCTCGCCAGGAAACCGACCGGGGAACCCTCCTCACGTAGAGCACCGATCCATCCACCCGCTCCACTTGAACTTGCTCACCCTCGCGCAACGGGCCCTCGCCGGGCAGAGGATACGCCGTCCATATCGACCCGTAGACCTTGACGGCGGCTTCCTGCAGAGCGCCTCGGCTTTGTTCGACGACGACGCCCACCTGACCGGGAAGACTGTCCATGCCGATGCGGATCTTGCTCCCCGGGGCATGGCGCATGAAAAACTTCTCGAAAATCGTGCGCGAGGCGATGGTCAACGCCACGGACAGGATCAAGAATGCGCTGATCTGGAGGGCGAGTCCCGCTCCCAGGAATCCCAGAACTCCCGCCACCAGAGCTCCAATGCCGAACCAGAGGAGAACGAAACCCGGCGTCATCAACTCGGCGATAATGAAGACGACGCCAGCAATCAGCCACAGATATGGAACGTAATTCATGATCTCCTCACCGGTTGAGCTCCGCCTCGATTTTACCATAAACCGAGAGCGGGGAACAGAACGATGATCTCCTTTTTTTGCGCCGAGGGAAAGAATGTCGTTCGAGGGCGAC